>NZ_CACSIH010000125.1:0-109497 GCF_902705805.1 Alteromonas alvinellae
ACAAAGGTCAACAGGCCCTAGGGTTTCAAACTTTCTTTACTTTTTTACCATCCTCATTTATCCCCTTTTTGAACTCAGGTCTTATTCTTTTCGTTAAACAACTAAGTTAATAGTTGATTTAGTGGCTTAGGGAATAATTATGAAACATTATGCGGTAAACACAGAAGTAGAATGGGAATGGGGAAACGGTAGTGCAACGGGAAATATCAGAGAAAAATTTACCAATGATGTAGAGCGCACGATTAAGGGTTCGTCGGTTAAACGAGAGGCTAGCGACAGCGACCCAGCCTATCTCATTGAACAGGACGACGGTAGCAAAGTGCTAAAATCTCACAGCGAAATTACGAAGTCGTCTTAATTTGTTGATTAGTAAACCTAAACGAAAAATGCAGCGTTCTTTTTTCACTGATAGCGATGTCGTCAATATAGCAAAGACGCTCATTGGTAACGTCCTGTTTAGTAATGTCGACGGCGTACTAACCGGGGGAACAATAACAGAAACGGAAGCCTACCGTGGTCATCAGGATCTTGCCATGGAAAAACACCTGTTGCGGCGCCCTTCTTCGATATCAACACTTAAAAAGCAAGGCGGCGTTGCTTACATCTACACCATTTATGGTTCTCACAGTATGTTGAATATTGTTACCAATGACGCTGACCACACTGATTCAGTTCTGATCCGAAAAATTAAGCCTACAGAAGGTGTAGACAAAATGCGTGAACGTCGCGGCATGAAGACATCATTGCGTAATCTATGTGACGGTCCACCTAAGCTGACACAAGCTCTTGCAATAACACCTGCGCTTAACGGTGAGCCTGTAGTGAATAACACTTTGATTTGGATTGAGGAAAGTAACCATGCCATTGCTAGCAAACACATCGCTAGTTCGCCTCGCATTGGCATAGACTACGCAAAAGACGCTCAATCCGGTAAGCTAGGTGCACGGGATGACACAACCTTGCCTTGGCGGTTCACGCTTAAGTAGCGCACCTCAATTGAAACTACTTCGCAAAAGCGAAAGTCAGCTTGCAGTCGATGTATTTGAGCAATTTGTTTACCACCCTTGGCACGGCAATATCACCGTTAGCAATTTTTGATTCAACATAAATATCGCAGTCATCATATTGAATTTGCTGGCGAATAACGTAATCGTTGAGTTCGTCAAACAGGCTTTCTTTTAAAGGCACCATGCCAATGAACGCACCTGAACCTTTTTCATCTACAAATTCTTCACGCTTGCTAAAGTAAGCGCCTTCTATTTCTCGCTTTAGCGTATACGCCTGCATGGCATCTAATTTTGTTAAGCGAAAGTGCACGCTAGTTTGGGAGTCTGTCACTGGTTATCTCGGTTTTTCTTGAAGTTTATCTAAATGGCTACTGCTTTATTTCTACTTTCCAAGGCGGGTTCACTCTATTCTCTCCTGCCCAGTACAGCTTTATTTTATTGCCAGATGGATCTTTTAAAACGGCTTCTTTCCAAAGGTAGCGCTGCTGCGTTGGCGGCTGCTCAAAATGAATACCTTTTTCCACAAGTGAGGTATACAGCTCGTCTAGCGCCTCATGTTCGAAATAAATCACACTGTGATTTTGAGCACTTTCGCTTTCTAAAGAGAGCGAAAAAGTAGACGAGCCTTTAGGACACGTAAATCTGGCATAATGCGGTGTATCTACAATTTGAGTAAACCCAAGTGTAAGGTAAAACTCCACCGCTTCGACCATATTGGTCACGGGTAACGTAACTTGATTCAATTCCATGAAGATGTGCTCCTTGTATTTGTATTGTTTGCGCTAGATTTAATCGTCGCGTCCTAGATGAGCGTGAATAGCTATGATTTTACCGTTACACTATCAAAAATAACGTGGCTGCTGTGGCCGCGCCCATTGTAAGGTTAAACTGCCGTCTTCGAGTTGGCGAACTCAACCACACGCGTATTTTTGCGCCTACCGCTGCCCAAAGCGAGATGCTTGGAAAACCAATCACGGCAAAAGCGGTAACAATCGCAATACCAGATTGGGTGTAGTGCTCGCCAGGCAGTGAAAACGTGCCTACGCTGGCTAACGCCATCATCCATGCTTTAGGGTTAATTAACTGAAATAATGCCCCTTCCCACCACTTGAGCGGCCCTTGGCGTTTGGTCGACTTAATTTTGTTTTCTACTAGGCCTACTGGCTCATCTACGGGGCCAGTGGCAATTTTGAACGCTAACCATAACAGATATCCCACGCCAAGCACTTTTAGCACACTGTACAGTACGGGAAATATGTTGAACAGCGCACCAATGCCCAGCAGTGTGCTTATCATTAGACCTGCAACACCAATTACAATACCCAGCATGTGCGGCAGCGAACGTTTATAACCGTATTGTGCCCCAGAAGCCAATAGCATCATATTATTCGGGCCAGGCGTTACCGTACTGATGAATGCGAATGTCGCAAGCGCGATGAGTAAAGATGTTTCCATGACAGTCCTTATGTGTTGAGGTGAGCAATGCGTTTCTTTAAAAGAAAGGGGTCGGTTAACCAAACGCTTGTTTTTCACCAACACAATACAATCATATTTTTGTATGCATCATACCCAAATACACTTAAAAACAGCCATACAGTTTAGTCATTATAACGTCTGTATGGTAGTTATTTCACCAATCTGTATGGTTAAAAGCCCCTGTCAATTAAGATATAGTTATCTGTATGCAGATGACTTCATAAGAATAAATATTGCGATGACGCTTTACGAAACATTAGCCAATGAACTTAAAGCCCAAATCGAGCGTGGTGTTTTTGAGGTGGGGAACAAGTTACCTTCGGTTAGGCAGCTGTCAACGGAGCATAAAGTAAGTATAGCTACCGTGCAGGAAGCATATCGAGTGTTAGAAGCGCAGCAACTGGTAGAGGCAAAACCTAAATCAGGTTATTTTGTCGCCCGTAGTATATTAATAGATAACACCCCTAGCATGACGAAGCCTCCGCAACGCCCTATGGATGTGTCTCAATGGGAAGACGTGCTAGACACTTTGCTGAATACCTTCAATAAAGATCATGACGCTAAAACCCTGTGCCAGTTTCAGCATGCCATGCCCAACATGACTGCCAAAACCCTTAAACCGCTTATAAAACGCCTGCATGAACTCACCAAACATCGAGCCTTGGACGGCATGATATACGGTGACGTAAAAGGTGATGAAACTCTGCGAAAACAGCTAAGCCGATTGGCAGCAGCATCTGGCTGTGTGTTGCAAAGCGACGAATTCATTGTGACTTCTGGCTGCCAGGAAGCCTTATCTGTTTGCCTTCGCGCAGTGGCGAGCGCCGGCGATGTGATAGCGGTAGAATCCCCCGGATTCTATGGTGCTATGCAAGCTATAAAAGGCGCTGAATTAAAAGCATTAGAGATCCCCACCGACTCTGAAACAGGACTGAGTTTAGAGGCATTAAAGCTAGCCCTTGATCAATGGCCGATCAAGGCCATTTTAGTCGCCCCAACGGTAAATAACCCTCAAGGATTCGTTATGCCTGAGGCGAAAAAGAAAGCGTTATATGAATTGGCCAGAGAGTACGATGTAGCCATTATAGAGGACGACATTTACGGCGATATTGCCTACGCCTACCCTCGTCCAAAAACCATTAAATCGTTCGATAAAGATGGGCGCGTTTTACTGTGCTCCTCGTTTTCAAAAACGCTAGCGCCTGGTTTTCGCGTGGGTTGGATAGCGCCGGGAAGCTATAAAAATAAAGTGCTCCACGTTAAATATGTCAGTAGCTCCATGTGTCCTACTCTACCCCAATTAGCTATAGCCAGTTTCATTGAGCAAGGCGGTTATGACAAACATATTCGGGCTATGCGTCACCATTACCTAAGTGCACGAGACGCACTACGTTCAGACATTAAGCGTTACTTTCCCGCCGACACCCGTATTAGCTACCCTCAAGGGGGATATGTACTTTGGGTAGAGCTAAACAGCCGTTATGACTCCGTGACGCTGGCTGACGAAGCCAAGCAAAAAGGAATTTATGTCGCGCCAGGGCAGCTATTTTCGGCAACAGGTAAGTATCGACATTGCCTGCGTTTTAATTTCATTGATAGTACGCAGGCTGCGCGCACCGAAGCTATTCAGCGTCTTGGTGAGATGCTTGTTGCACAAGACGCCTAATTATTTATACAAAAGGCGTAAACCCAAGGGCAGTTGATCCACATCAACGCAGGCTAGCCGTAAGTCCACCAAAATAAAACCATCCAAACTAACCTGTGAAACTTTGTATGCTTACGTTAGTGAATAATACAGATGCGAATGATGACATTGTGCCTGAAGCACACGGACTATACCGTCTGCATTTAAAGCCTAACACGCAAATGGCGATAGAGAACAAGCCCGTTTTCGGTGCGAACATTACCCTGCATAGCAGTGTTTTAAAGCATGATAATTTTGTGGCGACACCAGATAATATATTAGGTTGGCTGGATCACTGCGGTTTGTCACACTTTGCAGTGAAAGCCGAGACCGACAATTCAGAAAGTGAAGACACGTCTGTACTTTTGCCTTCACAGTTTTTAAATGCCGAAGGCGGAATTTTGCGTGTAACTGCCCCCACCCGTATTTATCTAATCAGCAAAACCCCTATTGATATTAACAAACGCGGCCTGTGCCTTTTTACGCCAGTGAAATAACCACACAGAAATGTACTCTGACCCCAAAATTTTTGGGGTCAGAGTACATTTATTTCTATTCAGTCTCTGGGGTGGCGTTTGATGTGCTCTCTAGCTGCAAGCTTATTGCCTCAGAAAGCCCGGAATAACGCTTATCCACCCGTTGAACCATGTGAGTAAATGTTGCGTTGTCAGAAATAATTAAGCAGCCGTCTTTAGCTCGGGTTAACCCTGTGTACACTAGGCCTCGATGAAATAAATTGGCGGCTTTCTCGCTATCAGGCTTAGGTAGAATAAGTACAACATGATTAAACTCAGAGCCCTGAGATTTATGTATGGTCATGGCGTAAACAGTTTCAAACTGCGGTACTCTTGATAGCGATATGCTGCGCAACGCTTGTTTTTGCGCTAGCGTCTTGTCAGCACTGTCTCCCGCATTTGCCGAAGCTTTCTGACTTGAACCGTTTTGACCCGAAGCTTGGCTATCCTGGTAAAACCACGCATATAGCTTTCCTTTGCTGTCAGGCCAGATTACACCAACCTCACCGTTTGATAGTCGCTGAGGATGATGATTCTTGACAATCATAATGGGCTGACCTTGATAGAAATGGCCTTCCCGCTTTCTGATCTTGTGCTTGATAGCATCGAACACCAAATTATTCAGGCCTTCTACGCCCCTTCCGCCCTTGCGGACTGGGGTTAGCCACCTAACCACATTCAGGCGATTAAGCGCTTCTTCGGCACTGCCAGCGTCAAAAATAGGCAAGAAGCTTTCTTTGGCCAACTGTTGTAAATCACGGCCGCTAACCTGGAGTTCTGGCCATAGGTGAACGCCGGATTGTAGTCGCGATGCCGTATTTGAACCAAGACCCGCACTTTCGTTATTGTCGCCAGCCTTATCGGTAATAGCGGCAAGTGCACCGCTTGCATCACCTCGTTGTATGGCCGTTGCAACTTTAGCCACCTGCCCCTTGAAGCGCTGAGGTGCTTGAAGAGTTGCTACATAACTTTTTGCCTGCTCATCAACCGGTAACAAGGGAAGATGCGGGCATAGCGTAGCAATGTGCTGTCTCATTAACGATGGCACGCCACCTAAAGAAAGCGCGTCGTCATGACTGTTAAAACTAAGTGAGCTATGTGTGCTGTTTGTGCCATTTGACACATTCGCGTTTTCGTCAAAACTTGCTGTCCCGGTACTAACTAGCTGCTCTAACACGTTGCCAAGCTCAACCGCAGGAAGCTGATCTGCATCACCGATAAAATAGAGCCGTGCATGGTCTGGCAATGCTCGTACTATACGTGTCATTAGCGCTAAGTCGACCATACTTGCTTCATCGACAATGAGTACATCTGCTGCCAATTGGTTGTGCTGATTGAACTTAGTCGATACACCGTGCTCGCGCAATCCTAGTAATCTATGTAGCGTCACAGCATCGGTAGGCACGTTGTTAAGCACTGCGTCGTCCAACTTGCCGCGAAGCCCGTCTATGCTGTTCATGATAGATTCGGTCATACGCTGTTGCGCTTTACCTGTAGGGGCCGCCAGCACAATTTTTAAGTTTTCATCGCAAGCCTGTAATGCCAATAATAAACGCAATACGGTATAGGTTTTACCTGTTCCTGGCCCACCGTTTATAACGCAAAAGCGTTGCATCAGGCTTTTCGCCACCGCTATTTGCTGCCAGTCTTGCTGATCGGTTGTTTCGGTAGGAAAGATAGCGGGCCAAAGTTGCTTTACTTTTTCGCTAGCTTCATCACTTAAGGGCGTAAGCGCAGCTCGTTTTACAACATTGCGCGCTACTTCTTGTTCAAATTCATAATAGCGACGGCTGTACAGCTTGCCGTTGCTATAGACAAACAGTTGAGCCACCTGCTCGTTACTCAGCGCGCTTTTTACAATTCTAAGTAACGGCGTTAGTTGTGGCACGTCAACACCTGCTTTGGGCGCTTCTTCCTGCTCGGTTTGTTCAACCAGCGTCAGTGAAGCAGCGGCCGCCCCGTTACTGCTATGCTCATTCGTTTCAACCGCCAAGGCTGCCTCTTGTTCTGCGACTACCTCTTTAAAAAGCGTCGTACCCGCTATGTCTTTAAGATAGATACAGCTGTGGCCATTGCGCTGCATATACGACAAGTATGCTAAGATCCCAGCCCAAATAAACTGTTCTTCTTGCTCCAGTTCATCAATAAAGCCAAATTCTTTTGCGACAAATTTGTCGATCGCCTCGATGCCAAACAAGTTATCAAAAAATGACGGTACAGAGTGTTGATTGCTTTTCATTATTTTCCTTTGCTTTAGCCTCTATGATGTTGACTACTCGTCATCGAAACTAAACTGCTGCTGACCCAAAGACGTTTGTTCCAAAGGCTGGCGAGAGCTGTCTGCATTCGAAGAACCATCGCCTTGCTGGGCATCGTCTCTGCTCGCAAATATCCCGTCTAATCGGTTGAGTACAGACGATGGAATATCAGTGTAAAACACCCCTTCTCCGCGCTCGTTTTCTGGGTGCATGCCGCGTAAATACAGGTAATACACCCCACCGAAATGCACATCTGGGTCGTAGTTGGGCAGCGTATTCTTTAAATAGCGATGTAGCGCCAGGCAGTAAATTAAGTACTGAAGGTCGTAAAGGTGATGCTGGTTATTATGAAACAGTGCTGTTGGCGTGTAGCTATCTAGGGTATCGCCAAGCCAAGTCGATTTGTAGTCTGCCACATAAAACTGACCGTCATGTTCAAAAATCAAGTCAATAAACCCGTGCATCATTCCCTGTAATTTAGCTGTGATTAATTGAGGCGCAGTTTCCACCTCGCCACCAATAATGTCAGCCACGTTTTGCCTATGGGTAGCGAGTACTTCACGAAGCTGAGCCCATTGCGTGTCGTTCATTGGAAAATAGAATTCTGCTTCGCGCAGGGTTTGCGCTAAGGGCAAATCACTCATACTCAGCTGCATATTCGGATAAAGCGGTGTTTGCAGTGTTTCCTCTAGCCACTCATACAGTAGCGGCGTACGCTTTTCATCTAACCCAAACCGGTTAACCAGTTCTTTGCCCGTTTCTTCCCATTCAGGCGCACTAAAGTCACTGTGCTCTAGAATATCGTGAAGTAAATTACCTGCACTCGCGCCTTTCTCAAGAGTAAAACGCAAGTCATGTTTACTTACCGTACTTTCAATACCTTCGGAGAGATTGATGTCTGCATCAATTGAACCCACCTCACCCATAAGGGGGTCGCTTGCATACACTTCTTCATCTCGAATGGTTTGAAGTACGGACACACTAGGAAGGGTTTGACCCAAGGGCTCTGTTGTTGCGCCGGACTCTGCTGCTTTGCCTGTTTCAACGCTTTGGTTAGCACCAACCGTGGTTAAACGGCTCATGGCTGAGAATGAATACAGTCGCCATTCTTCGCTTGCCGTGCCGGTAAATTGCAACGCGGTAAGCTGAGGAAGCTCATCTTCTTGTTCAAAGCCGGTATACACTTCCTCAAACTCATCGCCATCGATATGGCTGGCATGGGACGCATCTTCTTCAGCAACACGGTTTAACACACTTGACCAATCGTTGTTGCTGCCATCGCCACTTACACCAAGTGCTCGTGCTAATGCGCTTCTTTCGTTGTTAGTTAGCGGTACAACACCCATGTAACAACGATGGGCAGCTCGTGTTACCGCCACATAGGCCAGTCGCATGTCTTCCGCTTCGCTCTCGCTTTGAACGCGAGCTATGGCCTGTGGCGTCTGCCCCAGTTGCATTTGTAAATCTTGTTTTTCTTCGTCGTAATAGGTAAATATCTGCGACGTAGTATTGCCGTTTTTAGCGGCGTCTTTATAGCCGGTGGCAAAAGGAACAAACACGATGGGGTACTCTAGCCCTTTCGAGCCGTGTTGAGTAATAAGTCGAATAAGTTGGCTGTCACTTTCAAGACGCAAAGTAAGCTCTTCATCGCTTTCAGGCTTATGAATTTGCTTATTCAACCAGTCGAGTAGCTGCTCTGGGCGCTGGTGAGTAGTGCTGGCTTTTTCCAGCACTTCGGCCAAATGCTGATAGTTAGTAAGGGCGCGTTCCACGCTGTCAGCATGAGGTTGATAGCTATCTTGCATTAAATACAGCAGCACACTCATGCACCCTTTTTGCAGCCACATATCTCGCAGCGACAATACCTTGTCGATAGCCGCATCCCACTGCGCGTCATCTTCATGGTACAGCAGTTCAATGAGTGTTTGGGCACTATACCCCCAAAGCGGTGACGCCAAGCTCGACGCCACTTTACTGGTGTCGTTGGCATGCCAAATACCGTTAAGTAACCGCAGTACATCTTTGGCTTCGGCACTGGCAAATAAGTTACTGCGATCGCTTAAATAAACGCACGCCAAGCCTTTTTGCTGCAGTACACTTTTGATAGCACCAGCTTCAGTCCTGTCTTTCACTAAGATAGCGATATCCTGAGGCTTCACCGGCGCGGTGCCACCATTGGCGATTTGAAAGTGCGCTTCGTACAATAAGCGGTAAATCTCTTGCGCAATCCACTGAGCCATTTTGCGACGCATAATGTGGGCGTTTTCTTTGTCTTCCAAACACATGCTAACGTAGTTCATTGCGCTGCGTTTCGTTACAGCACTTTTCATTACACCGCTCTTCATTAAACTATTTTGTTCGGCAGGGTCAATAAGTGGCGTTTTTGCCGCGGCCGCTTTAGGCGTAAATTCCACAGGGTTGTATTTGATGTCAAATCCAAACACGTCGGTGGGTTTATTTGATGCCACAGGCGCACCATAAAATAACCGATTATAGGCCTTAACCATTCCCTCTACCGAGCGCCAGTTGGTATTCATCACCCAGCGGTAATCAGCCTGCCTACCCGCCTTTAAATAGGTAAAAATATCGCCACCGCGAAAACGATAAATCGCCTGCTTGGGGTCACCTATCATTAATAACGCACTTTCGTTAGCATTCTCAAGATTAGGATAAACTGCGTCTAAAATCGCGTACTGCTTTGCATCGGTATCTTGAAATTCGTCAATAAGCGCTACGGGAAATTTTTTGCGAAGCTCAGGCACTAGGGTATTGTTCGGCTTCACCACTTCGTCGGCGAGCATGCGAATAAGATCGTCAAAGTCGATAACGCCAAGCTGCTTTTTCTGCTTTTCAACGCGGGATTTGATGAATGCAATGGCTTCAACCACCAGCTTGAATACAGGCACCTTACCAAGCGCTTTGTCTTTCTCACCAAATGCTTTTTTAAGCGCCCCTGCAAAATCTTTTATAGGCGTTAAGATCTCTTTTACGCCAGATGAATTTCGCGCATATCGGTTACCTTTAACAAAGGCTTCCGCTTCGGGCGGCGGAAGATAATAACTTTGTTCATCTACGCAAGAACGCAACCAAGCTTTAAGTGCAGCCAACTCCTGCGGCCGCTCTTTTTTATGGGCCGGTGTTTTGATGAGCTGTTCTACCAATAGCCCTTCATTGTCTTCTACGCTTTGAAGTAGAGACTTCACGTAGGCTAAAGACGTGTGCGGCACTTCATCTAGCTGCTTTTTACACGCCGCCTCAATATCTTCTTCACTAAGCAATATTGGGGTCAGAGTACTTTTAATGCTGGCGTTAAACTCTCGCAGCAGTTTTTCTGGTGTATGCCAGCCTGACTCTGCCAGTAGCCTAAACTCGTCCTCACTTTTGCTAATTTTTCGAATGAAGTCTTCGGCAGCTTCAAGGTACAAGTCGCTGGTGTCATTGCCCAAGTTAAGCGACATGGCAAAGCCGCTGTTAAACGCTAACTGGGTAATAACATGCTGACAAAAGCCGTGAATAGTAAACACCGAGGCTTCGTCAAGTTCGAGCTGCGCCGCTTTTAAAAGGGCCAGACTCTCGTCAATATCACAGCTATTGAATAAATACTGATAAACCGGGTCACAGCCACTGTCTATTTCATTGCCGTTATCTTTGGCTTGCTGCCAAATAAGTAGAGCTTCTCTTAGTGTTGCCGCAATACGCCCCTTTATTTCTTCGGTCGCGGCTTTGGTGAAAGTCATCACCAATATTTCTTTGACGGTGAGCTTTTTTTCAAGCAATAGACGCAGATACAAGCGCGTAATATTAAAGGTTTTACCTGTGCCGGCGCTGGCCTCAATAAGATGGCGCCCTTTTAACGGCACAGCGACTACATCGAGTAGTTGCGCTTCAGTGCCACTGTGGTCGTCGGTTTGCAGCTTAGCTTGCTCGTCTAGAGGGTTGTCAGAGGATGTAGGGTTGTAACTCATAGCTTCTCCTCCTGGGACGCATTGTTGACCATGGCGAGTAGCACAAAAGCACTTAAATGCGGTACATCACTCCAACTCACACCCTGAGGAAACAGCCAATGTAAGTAAGGGTTGCTTGCCATATCGGCGCTGAATTGCCCGCTACTTTGTTGCCAGTCGGTTAATGCTCGTTGTAACTCTATCGTGTCAAAAAGTGCAGCGGCTTGATCCAATACCTGTTTCGCTTTTTCGTGCTTTTCACTTGTCGCTTCGCTAGCTACAGCGTTCTCTTTATCAGTGAACGGACATATCTCGTCAATTGCCTGTTGAACTTGGCGAAGTATCGCTTTGTCGGTTTCACTAGTCCCGTCCGCACTCTCTAGCAGCGCATGCAGAATGTCGGTAAACATATCAGGCTTTATGCTTTCCACTACTGGCTTGGTGTCTGAATTTCTGGTTCCGGGCATAAACGTACCGAACAAACTTAAATGAATAGGTGTCGGCGCTGTATAAACTGCCATATAAAGCTGTTCAATAAATAAAAGTAATCGCACAGCAGTTTCCCTGTCATAAGCAGGAAAACGCTGCTTTTTCAAAATGGTTTCACCTTTTTCCAAAGTGCACGAATAGATATCTAGCGGATAGTTGCTGTAGCTGGTTGCCTCATCGCTACTTGAAAAAACTAATTGGGAGATGAAGAAACCCAAGGCGCGGTGTGCGTCAATTTTGCCAGCACAAAGCTCCACTAGCGTATCACTGCCTAATAAAGCCGATGAAGTAAAGGTGATGTACTTGCCTTGAAAGTGTGCTTTTTTAGGTTCTGCGTCAGGAGGCCCCATGGCCTGACTTAATGCCAACGCCCCTTCTTTCCACATGTCAACTTCATCTCTGGCAACGGGGTTATTGGGAATATCCCCTCTAAGCGACGCAAACGTGATGACTTTTTCACTATATGACAGCTGGGTAACATCATCTTTCTCTGGCGCAATGCGCTCCGCAGATGAAAAGATAGCGTCGAGCACCTGATAACGCAGCAGCGCATTGGTTTCAAACGGCTCGCTATTTTCAAGTAGTGTAAACGATTGAGACAGATTCACGCCCAGCCGTTGGACAGAGAAATACTCCAGCGGATCTTTGAAAGCTCTCGCAATTTGAATACCTGATAAACGAAGCGATTGCGTTGATAGTGCATCAGGTGATGGTGCTAACGTTGCCGTATCCGCATCATTGGCAGATTCATTATCTGCTTCATCAGTATTTAATTTCGTTTTTTGTAACGCGTCAGCTAACCGTAACCACCCTGTTTCGTAGCTCGGCAAGGTTCCCGTAAAGCCTTCTTCACTGAACGGGTGTAGCGGCGCATTAACGCTGTACTTTGATAAATCCAGTGCGTAGCTGTTTGCTAACATATCCATGAACTCAGCCAATACCAGACTGGGTTGCCGCTCACTATTATTAGTAACGTCGTTTCCTTGGTAGCTTAGATATAAGCTCTCTCTGGTGGAAATAATGGCTTCGAGGAATAAATATCTGTCCTCCAAACGTCGTGAGCGGTCACCAATCTGGCGGCCAGCGCCCGCCATTAAGTCGAGGCCTAGCGGGCTTGATTTTCTGGGGAATTCACTGTCGTTCAGCCCCAAAATACACACTTTTTTAAACGGAATGCTTCGCATTGGCAGCATAGAACACACCGTAACCTGACCGGTCATAAAGTGGTTACCCGCATCTGGCGACGAGAATCGATTGAGTAGCAGGTCGCGAACCTGACGAAGGGTGAGTTCGTGTTCATAACCTGCCTCTTCGCATCGTGCAGCAAGATCGGCAGCAACTTTGGCAATAAGATCCCAACTTTGCTGCTGCTCTTTTATCGGCATAAAACACGCATCTCTAAGCGATATTAAGGCTTTAGACCACTGCGCGGCCGTCCTAGGGGCTGTTAATACTTGGGCAAACTCACCCAACAGCGCCACAACGTCAATAAGCTTGCCTAGCGTAAGCGCACTTTGTCCCTCAACGTCGGGAATAGTAAGTAAGTCACTCACAATGACTTCACTATCTGGTGCCAGCATACCCATAAGTAATCGACGTATTCCCCACCACCAGCTGTAAGTGTCGTCTAGATCAACACCTTCTGAAACGGCCGTTTTATGGGCGCTATTAAGACCCCAATGAATATGAGCTTGTTTTAGCCAAACCACCATTTGCTCGATATCATCTTGTGACACTGAGAAACGCTTTTGCACTGAATCTAACTGCAAATAATCCATAATGTCCGACACACCAAAACGGCTATCGGGCAGCTGTAACAGCGCCATAAATGCCGCAATCAACGGCTCTGCATCCATTGGGCTTCTATCTGCAATGGTACACGGAAGCCTAACCTGCCCACTGCCAGCCAAAGCCTTTGTGCCTACTCTGTGAAATACAGCATCAACAAATGGCACGTAGTTTTCGATGGCGGGGCACATCACAAGAATATCTGATGGGGTGCGCGTTTTATCTTGAGATAACCAGTGTAACAAGTGGTCGTGCAATACCTGCACTTCGCGAAGTGCGGAATGGGTGCACATGATAGTAACGCTATCGTCTTTTTCTCTTAAATCATGAGTAAGTGGCTTCGGTTGAGCGGCTTGCAATATATCGTTGTGAATATATTCGAGTAGACCATAACGGTGAACGTTCTCACCACTGTTAGAAGCCTCTTCAAAATCCGGTGAATCAAACGCACTAATCTCAAAGGTATCTAGCTCAGTAAGTAAGTTGAATAGCTCTCTGCCCTGTTTACCTAAGTTGCCAAGCAGCGGGTTTGACTGATCGTCTTCCATCCATTTTTTGAGCCCTTCTAAACGTAATAGCTTCGCCTGTTCGCTACTGCTTTTCGCTTCCCCCCAATAATTAACGCTGGGGTTTAGGTGAAATATATGAATATCAATGTGCTGCGCGAGGGCGTCAAAAAACGCGATAAGCTGCGGGGCCATGGTGTTAATAGCAAACACTATCACACGACTAGGCAATTTGTTCGTTGGCTCATTCGGTAAATGACCAGCTTCTAACGCCTCTAAGGTCATTTGGTGCAAACGTGCAGGATGCAGCGGTTGCTCTTTGACCAATATGCGCCAAATTTCGCTTTGCCATATCTCCATGTCATCAAATACAGCGCGTTCGTTAGCTTCCCATTTAAATAACCAGTCTGGGCGGTACAACAAGTATTGCTCGTACACGTCGGCCAGAGCGGTAGCTAGCTGAAGGCGCTGTAACCCCTGCTCTTGTTCACTACCGGCGCTTTGCCAATACCGGTTAACTTGCTCGAAAGCTTCTGTGCTCATTAGCGAGCTATCTTGGAGAATATTGTCGATACGCCATGTCAGTACTTCACGACGATAGGGAGATTGCTTGGGTACTTTGTCTTGTCCTAATACAGTACGTGCTGTATTCCACATAAAGCGCACCGGTAGAGGATAATCAATATTCATTGCCACGCCGTGTTCTGTGGCAAGCTGCATGCTGACCCAGTGCTGCATTCCCGGGCTTTCAACCAAGATGGTTTCTGGCGTAAATACGCCCATGGGCTGCTGACGTAAAAGCGTGGTGAGAAGAAAACTTAAGTGTTCTAATTTATTAGAGGGATATAGCGCAAGCAATCGAAAAATCCTTTGTAGAACGTGCTTTTTAGATACTGTGCAAAGACTGTACAGGTATCGTCGACCTTATAATTTAGTGTATCGCATTGGGCTCAGTAGTTAAGTTATTTCTCCAAAATTTAGATGAGCAAATGTCTTATGAAAATTAAACAAATACTGGGGGCATGGCGAAATCAATACCCGGAGAGTTCTAAGCAAAGTGATAGAGGGATCTGGCGCAGTAAATGAGTACAAAGAAGCGTGTGGGCGATTTTCAGACAAAAAAAACCCACACAGACCTCAGGACACGAAAAATCTGTATGGGTAAGGTTTACGGTCTACTCAGTAACAACGTGAATAAGCGTTGCCTGGCACTCATTCACGTTAGCGCTACTGAGCAGCACTGTTAACGCTTTATGTTTAGCAGGTTGAATGCCAACTTTTTAATCATTAAGTATCAACAACTTACACGAAACGAGAAAACATGACCAATACGTCATAGTTTTACCATGGTGCAAGTGCACCACAAGCAAGCAGACATTAAAGAAAGCGCTTTACTCTCGCCATCCTAAATTTAGCAGTTTCTCCCGGAGAGTCATTCAAGTACAATTTCGCCTTTATAAAATGCAACACAATTTCACGGTCAGGAGCAACAATGTTAACCGCGCAACAACTCGCCACTATGCTTTCTCTTCAGGATAAAATGAACGCCAAAGTAAACCCAGACTGGCTAAATGCTGGTTACGGATACTTACGTGCAGCAATGGTAGAGTCAGTTGAAGCGATTGAGCATCACGGCTGGAAATGGTGGAAAGCACAGCAAAAAGACTTGCCACAGCTTCAGATGGAATTGGTGGATATCTGGCACTTTGCACTAAGTGCCTGCATTATTGAATATAAAGGCGATATCGCTGAATCTGCAAAAAGTATTGCTTCTGAATTAGCAAGTGGCAAAACGCTAGTAACCTTCGATGGAAAGGACTACGACGCGTCAAATCTGACCCTTCTTGATAATTTAGAGCTCATGACGGGCCTTTGCGCCGCCAAACGCTTTAGCGTGCCACTATTCATGTACATCGTAAGCCAGTGTGAAATGTCAGCTGACGAACTGTATCGTCAGTACGTAGGTAAAAATGTGCTCAATTTTTTCCGCCAAGATAATGGCTATAAAGAAGGCACTTACGTAAAAGTGTGGGAAGGTCGTGAAGACAACGAGCACCTGGTAGAAGTAATGGATGCCCTAGATTTAACGAAGCCAGAGTTTAGCGACTTAGTATATGAAGGGTTACGCTCTCGCTACCCATCTTAAATCGACCATTGCGTTTCGTTTGACGCGATTTAGCGCCGCTGTAGTGCTTATAGCCCAACACAGTTTCAATGCTTATTGCGCCTCCTGCTCATAACAAAAAGCTCTGTCATGGACAGAGCTTTTTCAATTATTACCAAAGCAAAAGACTCAACGAGGATTTTACGCGTCAACCCAAACTAATTTGTCGCGATAGCTACCTTGGATAATATCAACAAAGCGGTCTTCTAAAACATGACGCTTTACTTTGAGCGTCGGAGTCAGCAAGTCGTTTTCGATGCTCCATTCGTTTTTCATAATGATAACGCGATCCATAACTTGATGGCTTTCCAGTTTTGCGTTGATAGCTTCGAATGTTTTCTTAAGGCTTGCTTCAATGCCCGCTTTGTCTTTTTTCTGCGCTTCTTCACTAAGCACTAGCAAAGCCACAGGTTGAGGCAAATTAGTCCCCGTTACACACACTTGCTCAACAATAGGGTTTTCCATGAATTTTGCTTCAATCGGCGCTGGCGTAACATACTTACCCTTCGCGGTTTTAAAGATGTCTTTTAAACGACCAGTAATTTTAACGTAGCCATCAGCATCAATGACCCCTTTATCGCCAGTGCGCAGATAACCATCCTCAGTAAAGACTTCAGCCGTTTTTTGTGGTTCCAAGTAGTATTCCAGCATGTTGCACGGCGACTTAACTTGAATCTCACCTTCTTCTGACGTGCGAATGTCTACGCCGTCGTATGGCTTGCCGATACAGCCGATTTTATCATGACGGAAAGGTACACTGCCGGTGCCATAGGCACTGTTCTCGGTCATTCCCCATCCCTCAGAAATGTAGATACCAATTTTCGCGAACCATTCAATGACTGCTGGTGCAAGTGGCGCCGAACCACTTGCCCACAAACGTGCGTTATTAATGCCCAAGCCATCGCGAATTTTCTTCGCAACAATTTTGTTCAAAATTGGAATTTTAAGCAGCGTATCCAGTTTCTTCTGCGGCATTTTCGCTAACACGCCCATCTGGAACTTTGTCCATAAACGCGGTACCGAAATAAATAGCGTTGGCTGACAGTGACCTACATCCCGTTGGAAGGTAGTTAAATCTTCTACAAAGTGAATTTTGCCACCACTGTAGTAGCTTGAAAGCTCGACCAGTACACGCTCTGTAATATGCGCAAGAGGTAAGTAGCTCATTGTGCGATCGTTTTGGTTAATACCCAATTGATCGAGTGAGCGACGCGCTGCCCAACAAGCCGTATTGTAACTGTGCACCACCCCTTTAGGCTGACCGGTACTGCCAGACGTATAAATGATCGTCATCAAATCATCCATATCAGGTACAGGCGAGTCTGTTATGGGCGCGATATCCATAAATTCTTTCCACTGCTGTTTCGTAGCAATGTTTGGGTAAGGAAATGCAACCGTTAAATATTCTGAAGGAATAGAGGCAACTTGTTCCGCAGTATTATCTAGTTTTCCAACGAACAATAGCTGTACGTCAGCATGCTTCAATACATACTGGACCGTGTCTGGACCG
Organism: Alteromonas alvinellae; assembly: GCF_902705805.1. Classification (NCBI taxonomy): domain Bacteria; kingdom Pseudomonadati; phylum Pseudomonadota; class Gammaproteobacteria; order Alteromonadales; family Alteromonadaceae; genus Alteromonas; species Alteromonas alvinellae. Next base: position 17,342 of record NZ_CACSIH010000125.1, read on the forward strand.
GCTGTTGAGAAAATAGGTACCGACACGTGACCTGCCATCATAATGCCCAGATCAGCGATAAACCACTCAGCACAGTTTTTTGAAAAGATACCTATACGGCTGCCTTGCGGGAAATCGAATTCACGTAACCGTGCTGCCACTTTTCTGGCTTGTTCGGCGACTTGTTTCCATGTGTAGTCGTGATATTCACCGTTAATAGGCTGCGTAAGAAATACGTCGTTCCCACGGCTTTGTTCCCAGTGGTACAACATACTTAATGGCGATGTTATTACTTCCGTGGTATTTGCGTTTGCTGTCATGTCTAGCGGCATAAGTCACTCATATGTTGTTATAATGTAGCTCATTTTTACAATGATTTCACAGACTTCTAATAAGCCCTATTTTTTATTGAAAAACAAGCTTTTTAAACAAGCGTTTACATTCTATGCGACGAATAACAAGGCTTTAGAGGCTAAATTTAGTTTTCTTATAGATTTGGCTTTTGAATCTTTATGGTCTTATCTGTTAGAAAAACGTGGTAAATATCGACGTTTTACCACGCTTTAAATAACAGCGGTGCAACTTCCTCGGCGGTACAAGGCTTGGCGTAGAAATAGCCCTGGTGGAAATAACACGCTTTTCCAATCAATTCTTCCGCTTGCGCTTTTGTTTCAACGCCTTCCGCAACACAACTCATATTCAAGTTATTCGCTAACGTAATGGTTGTTGTTACCAGCGCTTCGTTTGCATTACCCGGCGCCATTTCGTTAACGAAGCTCTTGTCGATTTTTAATACCGACAACGGATAACGCTTTAAATAGCTTAAAGACGAGTAACCTGTACCAAAATCGTCAAGGGCTAATACAAAGCCTTCTTTCACAAACCGATTAATCTGTCTTAACGCATTATCACTGTCATCCATCAATACGCCTTCGGTAATCTCGAATCGAAACGCTTCTTTGGGTAGGTTGAACTCATCAAGCAGGGTTAGCACACCAGTTAAGTCGAATTCGGTTTTGAAGTGAAGTGCAGATAGGTTAATAGAAACAAACCCCGTGAAGCCTTGGCTATACCAAGACGACAAATCCTCTGCCGCTCTTCGCATTGCCTGTCGTGTAACTTCTATTATGTACTTCAATTCTTCAAGTACCGGAATGAACTGATCGGGGAAAAGAGGCTCGTTATCCAGTTTTCCTCGCAGCAGTAACTCAACCCCAATAGTGGTATTGGTTCTGGCATCTATAATTGGCTGGTAGTGATTGAAGAAACAGTCATCTGAATAGGCCCGCTTTACTTTATTCTCAAGCTGTAAACGCGTTTTGGCACGTTCATTCATGTCTGTCGTAAAGTAGGTAAAGCCGCTTAATGCGTCCTTCTTCGCCGTATACATAGCCACATCAGCCTGCTTGATAAGCTCAGCAGGCTCAGAGGCGTCTTCGGGATAAAACGCCACACCAATACTGCACGAGACACGAAGCACTTCCTCTGCTAACGATATAGGCGTTTCTACCGATTCAATGATTTGTGCCACGAATGAGCTCAAGTCGTCACTGGCATTAACTTCCTCAACAACAATAACGAATTCATCGCCGCCCAATCGCGCAACGGTGCCCGACTCAGCCACAAGGTTTCGCATTCGGTTGGCTACAATGCGCAGCAGTTTGTCACCGTAATCATGCCCAAGTGAGTCGTTTATGCCTTTAAATCTATCCAAGTCAACAAACATCACCGCCACACGATGCTCATGATGACGGGCAAGCCCAATAGCGTGCTCCAGTCTGTCTAGCAGCAATGTTCTGTTGACCAAGCCTGTTAAGCTGTCGTAGGTCGCGATTTTCAGAAGTTTGCGCTCAGCATTTTTTTGTTCTGTGATGTCGGAAATAACAATCAGGTAATGCTCTGCAGTATTACTTTCTCCACTTACCGCTGTTATATCAATAAGCACGTCGTAGCGCTTGCCATCAGCACCATCGATTACGGCCTCGTCTTTCCAAAAATCCCCTCCCTGCATTTCCGGTAATTTGCCAGACAGGTGTCGATTCAACGTTGGGTAACGCAAATAAAGTCGTGCCAACTGCTTGGGTAACGGCTCTTTATTATTAAAGCCGAACACCTGTTCAAAAGCTGGGTTCGCGGCAACTAAACGCTTTTCTTTATCAAAAATTAAAACCCAGTCTCGAGTTTGTCTAAAAGCGTCACTGAATAGCGTTACCTGCTGCTGCGCTTTTTGTAATCTAAACAGTTGGCGTTGACGGGAGAGTAAATATGCTACGAATAAACTCACGATGAGCGCTGCGTAAATAGTATATGCAAGCGGAGAACGCAAAGGCGCATGTGGCATATAGAGCGTTATTTCAGCCGGAAGCACGTTATAGTCGAAACTACCTGGCGTAGGGGCAACAGAAAAAACGTAGTCACCCGGTTCTATGTTGGTAAAGGTTATTTTTGCATCGTCAGTCACGCCTTCTGTAACGACGCGATCACCGTTCAACAGCTTGTAGTAGTACTTTATTTTTCCTATGCCTGACATCGCTAATGACGAAAAATGGATTGTTAACCCATAATCTTCGTAATCGAGATCAAAATGGTGTCCAGTTAGGTTTTTAAGCGGCTGATTAAGGACCCTATTGTCTACGGCGACTTCCGTTATAGCAGTTTGCTTACTTAGCAAACTTCTTCCAACTTCTAAGCTTTCCAATTGCGATGCAGAGAAAACCACAGCACCGCTCGTCGAACCGTAGGCCAGTCGACCGTCCTTAAGCTTAAGCGAAGCCCCCTGGTTAAACTCAGAAACACTTAGCTCTCGTCCGTAAATAAAGTTCTTGATTTGGCCGGTAGACGGATTGTAATTGTGTAACCCTTTGTGCGAACTAAACCAGATATTGCCTGCTTCGTCTTTTTGCAGCCCGTAAACAATGTTTGATAATAAAATATTCGATTCGTTTAGGTTGTACAACGGCTCAAATGTGTCTGCGTCTATACCAACCAACCCTACGCCACTGTATGCAAGCCACAGCACACCCATATCGTCGATAACCCACGACGATATAGAGCGATCTCGGCCACGCTGTAGCTCTGAGAATCGATAAACTAATTCATGCTGAAACGTCTCAGGATCGATTAACCACAAACCACCTTCGGTAGCAAAAAATAACCGATCACTGTGGTAATGAGACTGGCCCAAAAAACCCAATGAAAAATTTATGTCAAAAACACGAGGATCCAGCTCTAAAGAAGAAATTTCTTTTTTGTCCACGTCATACTTTAAAAAACCTTCGTTGCCAATAAAGTACAAATCCCCTTTATCTGAAAGCATCATTCCCGCGCCATACGCATCAAATACGGTGTCATCGCCACCTTTTAATACCTCTGGCCGGTTAGCCTCCCCTGTTTCCATATCAAACAACCGTATTCCGTTGTACGTATTGAGAAACAATTCGCCACTTTGCGTTGGAACAATTTTGTTTACGGCGCCTTCGCCGATAATCGCTCTTTGACTTTTTGAATACAGATACTTCTCAGACTTTTTTGTCGTGAAATCATAGTGATTAAGCCCGTTTTCTGTACCTATCCATATTTTATTAGGTTCAGTCTCAGCAAACGACCACACCACGTGGCTGGTCAAAACGCTAGGCTCACCTGCTCGTTCATTCTGGATGGCAAAAATATCTGCACTTTTCACACCGAAATACAGTGCACCAGCATAGACTGAACTTAACCAGAGGTTGTCAGATTCATCTTTGGCAATGGCGATAATTTTTTTGTTTGAAATTTCGGTGAAACCGTTATGCGGTTCTAAGATGTGTTCGTATTCCCAACCACCTGCTTTTTTACTCAGCTGATATAGCCCTTTATTAGTGCCCATCCAAAAAGCGTCGTCTTTGTACTGAACCAACGTCCACACGTTTCTGTCAGATAGAACCTGTGTAAAGACATGTTCTTTTTCGCCCTGTACCTGCTTGAGAAAGTCTTGTTTCTGAGCAACAAATACGCCCGAAACCGTTGAAATCCACACCCTGTCCTTATCGTCTAAAAGTAGAAACTTTGCATTGGCGTTATCGAGGTTTTCGGGAATATCACCCAAGTAATCAAGTCGACGTAAAGGCTGCTCTAAATTGTTGATATCTTTGACGTACACACCCGATGTAGTGGCTACCAGTAAGGTGTCTTCAACGGTGATTGCCGCCCGGATGCTTTCGCTGTCACCCAACAGCGGCTCAGGGAGCTTTGCTATTCGCTCAAGGGTTTTAGTTTGCGTGTTAAATTTATGCACTTCTTCTGCCAGTGCAATGATAAGGTGCGTGTCATCTTGCCAATGAAAGGTTTCCGCATGTTGCACAAAACTTTCAAAGTCGTGGTAGTACGTTGGCTCTAATTGCACCACATCTTGAGTGGCCAAATCGAGATAATAAACTCCTCTGCCGTACACGCTAAACCACAACGCTTCAGTACCTTGAAGGGCAAGTCGATAAATGGATGAGTCGATAAGAGAATTGTCTGGACCTGCTATTCGTTTAGTTCTAACTCCATCCCAACGAACCAAACCACCTTCTGTGGCTATCCACACAAAGCCATCTTCGTTTATAACAATGTCGTTGACGATATCTTGCGGAAGGCCATTTTTGGTCGATAAAGACTGAAAGACGGGATTAGACAGTCGCGGTGAGGCCACCGCTTGTAGGCTTACAACTAAAACCAGCAGTAAAAGATAGTTGAAATATCTCATCAAAAATGGGTCGCACGTTTTAAATTTTTATTATAAACCCAAGTGTAACAGAATGTTTTAAACTTGGGCAGCTTCTAAAATGAGGTTTTTAAAAACGTGAAGGACACATCTATCGCATTGATAAATAAAAATTAATTTCCACAAAGCGTACAATATGAACAATTACAAAAAGCGCGCCAGACTAAATACACTTAGGGCTATTTCAATATTTTTATTTTACGCTTGCTGTACAGGAATGCGACCAACTGGAACAACCTGTCTGCGAATGCTTGGCTGTGGCGCTAGCCTGTACAAATCACCGTTCTGCCCTACATAGGTCTTTTTAATACCGCACGCTTTAGCAATATTTGCATGTGCTTGAAGGTGTTGATGCTCCCCGTGAACCGGAATAGCAATGGTAGGTTTTACCCAATGATACATGAGCTTTAATTCTTCTTCACAGGGGTGACCGCTGGCATGAATTGGCAGCGTGCTATCTTCACTGTGAATAACCGTTACTCCCTTTGCCTGCAGCGCTTTACTTAATCGGCCTACACTCTCTTCATTTCCGGGAATAACTATCGAAGAAAATAGCACAGTATCCCCTTTGTCTAAACTAAGGTGAGGGTGAGTGTCTTTTGCAAAACGCGCCAGCGCGGTATTTTTCTCGCCCTGGCTGCCTGTCGCTACAGCTAAAACTTCATGGGGGGGAAGATAACCTAAATGTTGGGGGTCGGTCACCGGTAAATCGTCTGGCCAAATGCCCTGTTGTTTGGCAATGCCGTACATGTTCATTAACGAACGACCATACAGCGCCATGTAACGCTTAGTTTTCTTGGCGACTTTAGCCAGCGAAATTAGCCGTGCTATATTGCTACCAAAGCAACCTACCACCACTCTCCCCTTCAAGGGCGCGATAGTGCTTAATAGGCCGTCGTAACAATTTCTCTCTGAAATTGAAAAGCCCGGTTTTGTTGCATTGGTAGAGTCTCCAACCATGGCAAGAATATTCTCGTTGCCTAGTCGCTTGTAAAGGCTAACGTCAAACGGTAAACCTGTTATAGGGTTGGCATCAATTTTCCAGTCTGCTGTATGCAATACTGTGCCTACTGGTGTATTGATTTTTAGTGCGAAGGGTTCTGGAAGCGAATGAGTAATGGCAAGCCAGTTAACGCTAAAAGACCCAATTTGCTTAGTATCGCCTGCGTCGACTTCAACAATGGTAATACGGTTAGCCAATTTACTCCTTGCAAGCTTTCGCCTCAACACTTCGGCGGTAAAAGACGTAGTATAAATTGGCTTTTGGAAACGTTCCCAAAGGTAAGGAATTGCGCCTACATGATCTTCATGGGCGTGGGTAATGACAATGCCAGCCAGTGCTTCTTTTTGTTTAGTAATAAATGAAGGGTTTGGAGCCACAACGCGATGCGTAGTGGCTTTGAACGTACTCTGGTTAGACTCTTGGCTGACGTCTTTGTAGGCAGGTGTGAGAGGCTCATCAAAGGAAACACCACAGTCAACCATTAACCATTGACCATCGTGACCATACAAATTGAGGTTCATCCCAATTTCGCCCGTTCCACCTAACGGAAGAAACCACAAATCATCAGCAGATGGGTGCAACAAAACGACTAGTACCTTCTCTCAAAGCATTAAATATTAGTTTGACGTTCAAATCTATGAGCGCAGAGCCATCATTCGTGCAACTCAGCATTAAGTTGGTCTATCACTTCGGCCCACGCAGCGTCTTCAATAATGGCATCTTTCAAAAATGCAGACTGACTTTCATTCCAATAAGGCGCTTCATGAAGATGTTGGCTCTTATTCAGCCCTCGATGTGTTTCAAAAAATTCAGCAATTTCTTCGTCTGAACTTCCTAAACCGAGTTGGCTAAATAGACTATTCATTGTGGGTTGCTCAGTAAACATAACGCCTCCTTGGGTTACTAATTAAAGGCACAATAAGCGCCAGATACGTTGTACCCAACAAGCGTTTTTATGCCCCATTTGCTTACTAGATAATTACCCTTTGCCGTCCCCTTGAGATCACATCTTAAAGGTAGTCAGCAAACTCTTCTGGTGTAATTACCTCTCCTTCTTCAGCAGGTACAGGACATACAATGACCATTAATTCATCTTGCGTCATGCCCGGCACCCACTTAGTCAAAAACTCTTCGGTGCTTAATTCCAACGCTTCACAGTGTGCCCAGTCTTCGGTTGCCCACAACAGTGCTAACTCTGCATCAGGCCAAACCGGAACACCATCTTCTTCATCAGTAGTTAGCATTACGCAGCCGTGCTCATCTTTAAGAATGAAGAGCTTTTCTTCAGCTTTAATTGTTGCAAGGCTTGCTTCTAGTCGTTGAAATGCGTTTTTTTCCAATAAAGGATGTAATTGTGACATAAGTTTCTCTCTTTAATTCTGCGATTCACATGCCTTTAAATTAGGCACCGTGGGTAAATTTATTGGCAGCGGTTAACACGCTTTAGACACGCTTTCTATTATCTCTGCTAGACCCACTCGTCTGACTTGCTTCATGCTGTGCACATACACCTTAAACGATACGTTTTCTAACGTTTCAATTCTGGTCACTTTCACACTACCGGGTAACTGACTCTCAACGTTGGTCGGTAATACGGCAATACCACCTTCGCTCTGTAAATTGTTGAGCGCAAGATTCAACGAATTGGTTCTTAGCTTTGCATCGCGAAGTTGAGGGTAAGCAGTAAGCAACCAGTCTCTTGCCTTAGTTCCCCAATCAATAGCCACAAAATCTGCTGCATCAATAGTCTCAGACGCTTGTCCAATTCTATATAGCGCCAAATCCTGCTCTAGCAATACATCACTGTTTACTTCTTCAGATTTCAACGGTTCAGTGGAGAATGATAAGTCCGTCACCCTTTCGTGCAATTGTCGCGAAAGGGTATCTAACGTAAGAACTTCAGCCTTTACTGACCAATCGGGAAACGAGTTGTGTAGGTGACTGAGCATCTGAGGCAATAACAGCTCGCTCGCCAGCTGTGTTGCGCCGCAAACAACATATTCAGAGGATTGAATTTGGAGCTCTTGTTTTGCTTCGTTTAGCGTTGCGCATAATTGCCTAGCGTAAGGCAGAAGTTTCTCACCAGATTGAGTGAGCTGTATACTGTTGCGTTGCCTAATAAAAAGCGTGGTATGAAAATACTCTTCAAGTAGCTTTATGCGCGCACTGACTGCAGATTGAGTAAGGTAAAGGTTTTCAGCCGCTTTACCAAAGTGACGAGTTTTTGCCACCTCTATAAAGGTGGTGAGAAAGCGTATATCCATGCTTATTGTACAACCGAATCAAAGTGGGTCTAAATTGACACAGATAATACGGCAAGTAAACACAAAAGCACAGAAGCGCACCGCTATAAACGGTACGCTTTATTAAAATTTCACCAACTCGCTGAATTAATACTCTTCTTGGTGCAGGCGACGCTGTTTGTCACGGCGTTGCAGGTCACGCTTCTGCTTTTCCTTTACAGTACTTTGACGTTTGGGATTTGGCTTTTTAGCGTGAAAATCTTCCTCTTCTACCGAGTCCCATTCATCACGCTGGTAACGATAGTCTTTACTCATTGACTTCTCTGGGTTGTTAACACACTTCAATTATTATCTTAAGTGACAAAATAGAAAACGAATTTTAATCATCGTAGCGACAAGAATTTTTGATTATTCTCATCAGTTATTTTCATAGACTTTTAACGTCCAACTCATTTACGCTCGTGTAATAGCGATACCCGTTGCAGGGCCAATAAATAGATACTTACATTTCACTTTAATTTCAAAAACTTAGACACATCATACTTGAGGTTATCACCTCGTACTTTCTGTATACTTTTCTAACGTAATCTAAAATTTAGTGTTAGATTTTATACCGTTAAAAATTTTTTATTGATAAGAGAAAAATCTTTTGTTTTATCTTCGTTTTTAATTATCTTAAAAGTGCGCTGAACAAAACATTACGTTGGGTACAACATGAAAAGTTTAGCTATTCGACAATCTGCAAAACCTTATATTGACCGTCAGAAGTTTCCATACGGTTTTCGTAAATCAGGTGACTTCAGTATTACTGAAGCCGATCTTCTAACCCACTACGGCAAAACACTGCTAGGACTTGAAAATGGCGAGTTGTCGCCTGAAAGTGATGATGAGAGACATTTCGTCGAATTCGTTACAGGTAAAGTTGAAGCTAGCAATAACCTAGAAAAAGCCTGGGCGAAATACGTCAGATTAGCAAGGGGCAAAAAGCACTTCTACACCCTTCACAGCAGTGCGAGTAACCAGTCAGACTATGATGAAGATTACTCTGATGAAGAATTCGATGTAGCATAATGCTACATCATTACTAAAAAGCTCGCTCCGGCGAGCTTTTTTGTTATTGAACAAATGATCTCAATCAACTTCAGACAAGAACAAAATGAAGAAACATTAAGGACTGTCTACACTTAGTAGTAATACAGAGTGATGTGCAGTGAATTGCGCATTTCATTCTGAAAAACGAGCCCATGCAAAGGAGGCGCAACGATGATCATTAGTTCAAAACAGCTTACTCACTTTTCTATACATGCCCTTGATGACAAAGTGGGCGGCATCCGCGATATCCTTTTCGACGACGAAACCTTCACTGTTCGCTATTTGGTCGCAGATACCAATACTTGGCTACCGCTTAGCCGCAAAGTGGTGATATCACCTATATCTGTCAAACAGTTAGATGAAGATAGTGAGTCTGTTCATATCAATATGACAGTTGATACATTAAAAAACAGCCCCTCTATTGACGAACATAAGCCTGTGTCACGTGAATACGAAGAAAATCTCTTCAAATATTTTGGTTACGGATACTATTGGATTGGTCCAGGAGCATGGGGAGAGTTCGCACATCCAAATGAACTGGTCGAATTACAACGCGCTGAAGAGTCTGAAACTGAAAACCCGAAAAAAAGTACCAACCACCTAAGAGCAGTGGGCGAAGTTGGTGGATATGAAGTAGCTACAACCACAGATAACGTGGGCCACATTAGTAACTTCGTCATTGATACCGAGAGCTGGAAGATAATCATGCTAGTGGTAGATACTAACAACTGGCTTCCGGGTGGTAAACATCTCGCACTTCTACCTAGAGATATTGAAAGTATCGACTGGGCGGCGCACAGCGTAGTAGTGAATTTAAGTCACGACGAATTGGTTGATAGACCTGAAGTGGAAAGTGAAAAAATTTCTGAAGAAGGCTATGTGCCTATGCTTTGCGAGCAATTGAATAAAACCGGAAATTAATAACCGAAGAATGTCATTGTTGGCGATGTTTAGTTAGGAACTTTACAATGTCCGTTGTTGAAGGCGGACATTGTAGCTTAAGATACAAAAAGAAGATTACTCGCAGAAAAATTCGTACATCAAAGCAATTAAACGCTTGACGCGCTCGTCTGCTAAGCGGTAGTAAATAGTTTGACCTTGCCTTCTTGTGGCCACCATCTTTGATTCTCGCAATAAAGCAAGGTGCTGAGAAATCACTGGCTGCGAGACGCTAACAACTTCGAGAAGTTCGGTTACCGATTTTTCCTCTTTCAGCAACGAACAAAGCACCATAAGGCGTGTTTTATTCGCGAATTGCTTAAGGAAGATCTCGGCTTCCGCAGCGTGTTCCATTATATCATCTGAACCTATTACCATATCCTCGGACATAAGCACTCTCTATCTGTAAAGTATTTCGGCACCAATTTAGCCATTTACTATACTAAAGTATAAGGCATTATGCCGACCTGCCAATTTATGCGACGAATCGCCGTATTTTACATTGTTTTATTACGCTGACATCAATATATTAGATTTTACTTATTTCAACTAAGTTTAGGCAAAAAGGAAAAATATGCTTATAGACATGAAGACTCGAATAGAAAACATAGACGTGAACTTACGCACTGTATCTGCGGAGCAAGCGGCCAGTGAGTGCCGAAACAATAGCGGTATACTGATTGATGTACGAGAGAGTGCCGAAGTTGCCAATCAGCCCGTACCTTCTGCGCTTCACATACCACGCGGCGTGCTCGAAATGAAGGCACTGGAACAGTTTAAAGATGCTTCAGCGCCAATTTATATTCACTGTGCGTCGGGCGTTCGAGCAAAACTAGCTGCAGAGCAACTTATAAAGATGGGCTATGAGAACGTTTCGGTTGTGACATGCCCTGTACCCACGATAAATCAAGCAAACCAGAAATGACTTCTTAACCACGCGTATGCTATAAGTAGCGTTAATTAAGAGTTTTAAGGCGCTGTATGCTGAAATCTACGTTAGAACAATGGCGAATGTTCAAAGCCGTCGTCGATGCAGGCGGCTTTAATCAAGCTGCTGCTGAAGTTCACAAAAGTCAATCGAGCGTTCACCACGCGGTTCAAAAGCTTGAAAACGCCATCGGAGTGTCATTGTTTGAGAATATTGGACGTAAAGTCCAGCTTTCGCCGCAAGGTGAACTTATGTATCGCCGTGCCTCTTTTTTGCTTAGCGAAGCGCACAAGCTCGAGGCCGTTGCCAATAGCCTTAAATCTGGCACAGAAACAACTTTACGCATAGCGGTAGATATTATTTTCCCGTCTGAATTGCTTTATAACGTGCTAGCGAAAGTTTCTGCTGAGTTCCCGCTCCTTCGTATCGAGATAGAAGAAACTGTACTCAGTGGCGCAAATTCACTTTTGAGCAATGGTAAAGTTGATTTAGGCATCTCTCCTTTCGCGTTTTCTAATGGCTTTAGCGAAGACTTGTGCGAAATTGAATTTGCAGCTGTCGCTCACGCCGACCATCCATTACACCAATTGGATAGAACGCTCACACTGGAAGACTTAAAAGCGTATCGTCAAATTGTGGTAAGGGATTCATCCGCGGAGCGTAAAGCTGATGTGGGCTGGTTAGGTGCAGAGCAGCGCTGGACCGTAAGCCACGTTAGAACGTCATTAGATATTATTGCTCAGGGGTTGGGTTTTGCGTGGCTGCCTATCGCAATAATTAAAGATGAGCTAGAAGACGGTACACTCGTTCCCCTTCCCCTCGATAATAATGCAGCGTTGCGTAAGGCGCTCCTTTATTTGTCTTTCGAAGACGGCGATACGTTGGGACCAGCTGCCCGTGCTTTTATTGGCGAGCTACGATATCAAACAATGAACCTTCCATCGTCAGATTTTATGCTCGATTCGTGTACTGAGTAGTTAGAGCATCAACTTAGCGCGACTGCAAGGCGTTCAAACCCAAGTATAAAGCCAAATAGCGATAACGAAACACCAACTAACGCCACAGCACCGTCGTCTGTGGCCATGCCTATTGCCATAATAAAAACAGCAAAAGCGGGAATAAGCCCCATAAAGGGAATAAGCTCGAGTGGAATCATTACAAGTCCGCAACCCGCACAGCATAATGCGATGAGTGATCTGAACACAGGCTGGCGCATGAAAAAACACCGAGGAACTAAAAAGCGGTCTACGCGTACTGCATACGGTTTAACCTTATCGACAATGAAGCGAAGCTGATCGGCGTCACAGTTTAACTGCATCACTTTTTGCGGTAACCAAGGATGCCTACGACCGAGTAAAATTTGCAACGCGATGAGTAAAATCGTCCCACCCGCTAAAGATGGGATCCCAGGGATGGCCCCAATCGGTGTGCAAGCGATAAAAGATGGCAGCGCCAGCATTGGTCCAAAGCCTCTTTTCTCCATCACATCCCAGAACTCAGCAAACTCGAACTTATCTTGTCTTGCTCGCGGCTGCATTTTCCCCAACAACTCGTATAAGGTCATTGATCTTACAGCTGTTTTTCCCCACATCTTCAATTCCTTTGATATCACATTACCTGCGAACGTCGCGCTAATCAGACGGGCTTCTCGCCTAATTAATATACATTTCTCGCACCTAGTCGATTTGCCATAGTGAAATTGCAAGTAACTTTAGACAGTTAAATCGTGCGAAAAATATGCCATCGATTGCATGTGACGGTGTGTTAAAGACAGGAATACTTTTTGCAAATGCTCCTGATAAGTAAAATAAAATCACCTAATAAAACAAAAACAGATATAGACATTCTGTACTTTAGCGCGATGTGTACCGCTGATCGCAAAGAGTTGATAAATTAGAAGAAGGTAGCGCAACCGACTATCCCTTGGCATCAAGGCAAATGTACAAAATTTCCAGGTTGCTCGAGGCATTTAAATATTTTCCGATGCGCTTACGCCTTATCGATTTAAGCCAGCGTATAAATAAACTTTAAATATGCGCTTTAGCATTCAGTTGTTAATAGCGTATGATAAAACTATAACATTGATTCTATTTCATATTTTTTCTGAATAGGAAACGAAAGAAGAGAGGGACATCCACGTGCTTACCGTACTTTTAGTTGATGACGACGCCGAGTTCACAGAAGTAGCTTGTACTATCATCGAATTTCTTGGCCACGAAGTACTTACCGCTGCCACACTCAAAGAAGCCCGCGATTGGTTAGAAAAAGAAACCTTTGACCATGTACTGCTTGATTTCATGTTACCCGATGGAAGCGGCGCGCACTTATTCAATGAACTAGATGCACTTCCTAAGCGCCCTCGCGTTACTTTGATAACGGGTCACCCTTCTGTGAAAAGCGTGATAAAGGGTCTGTGTGGCCCCACGGTCGACTATCTCGTTAAGCCAATTCAACGGGAGGAAATAGAGGCTGTATTAAGTCAAAAGCCAAAAGAAAAAGCACCTGCACAAGACAAAATAGAGAAACATTTTGACTTGCTGATTGGTGAATCGCCAATTATGAAAGAGCTCTACAAGCTGATTTCTAGAGTGAGTAAAACCAGCGCAAATGTAATGCTGCTTGGTGAAAGCGGTGTAGGTAAAGAAGTGGTGGCTGCCGCAATTCATCGTGCTTCAGAAAGTGAAGGCCCCTATATTGCAACCAACTGTGGTGCATTCTCAAAAGAACTAATAGGTAGTGAACTTTTCGGTCACGAAAAAGGAGCATTTACCGGCGCCGTAGGACGTAAAGAAGGTGTTTTCGAACAAGCTGAGGGCGGTACGCTCTTTTTGGACGAAATCACAGAAATGCCCATTGATATGCAGCCCAACTTACTCCGCGTTTTAGAAAACAAGGTTGTTATTCGTGTGGGCGGAACGAAGACCATCCCGGTGAGCTGCCGCGTTGTATCTGCCACGAACCGAACAATGGAAGAGATTGCGCAAAGCAAAGTACTGCGCGAAGACATCTACTTCAGACTTGCGGTCTTCCCAATCACCATTCCTCCGCTACGCGAAAGAAAGGAAGATATTCCATTACTAGCAAAAACCTTTATTGCTGAATTCAATAAAGATAATGGCTCGCAATTTAAGTGGGAAGATAGTCAACTCGATACGTTACAAGCTTACGACTGGCCCGGTAACGTGCGTGAACTAAGACACTTTGTGCATCGCGCTGCCATTATGAGCGACCCTGAAAAGAGTGAGATTGAATTACCAAAAACCATTGAGTCACCATTTGCTCAAAAACAGAGCACGACACCGGCACTTCAAGCCGGTAGAACCATTGAAGACGTGGAAAAAGAGCTAATTTATGCCACGTTGGAAAAAGTGAATGGCAATAAGACCACCGCAGCAGAAATGCTGGGAATTAGTACAAAAACGCTTTACAACCGTCTTCATGCATATGGTGACTTAAGTAAAGACGACTAAGTAAGAGGTATTCGGCATGACTAGCGAAGAATTTTCTCGACTAAGTGTTTATGTGCATGATGCACGCAAACCATTAAACAGAATATCAATGCAAGCTGAGCTAGTGAAAATGGCATTAAACGGTGACGTTGCACCTGAAAAGGCATTGGTGGCGTTGGATAAAATAATAAGCAGTGCTAAAGACTGCAGCCATACTCTTGCTGAAATGACATCAGAGTTAAGTGGCAATGTTTCGGATTAAGTAAATGATTACTAAAGTATTGTCTTCACTATACAGTTGGATAATTTTAGTTGTTCTGGTCATTATTGTAATAACTGCTAATTCATTTTACGTAGTTAGTACATTAAATGACCTTTCTGCTCTGGAAGCGCGGCTGTTCACTACGAACCGTGTTATCAATGCAGTTAACCGCCTTCACGTTGCTGTACTTCGCGTGGAGTCTGGTCAGCGCGGCTATATGCTAACTGGCGATGAAGAATATCTTACCGACTACACCGAAACGTTGAGCGTAATCGGCGAATTAATGGATGAGGTAGAAGTAAGCTCCTTCTCTTCAGATATTAACGACCAGTCCATCCGCATCGAAGAACTTTTGTCTTTAACCAAAGCAAAAATCAATGAAGTCATTGAAATAGTTGAGCTGTATAAAGAAGGGAAAGAGCAACAAGCTGTCATTTTAGTGAATAGTGATAAGGGTATAAAACTCTACAAACAGTTTGAAACCTTATTTAGAGAAATCGACGATTCAGAACGGGATATGCAAGGCACGCATCTGGCCAACTTAATGAGCCTAAGAAGGGACTCTGTTAATACGCTTATCATTTCCTCTGCAACGACTCTGCTACTGATTATTACAGTATTTTTACTGCTCAAAATAAATTCCCGTGAGCATGAGAAGTATCAAGCTGACCTAGAGTCTGTTAACGAAGAGCTAGAATCTCGGATAGCAGATAGAACGCAGGAGTTAAGTGTCTATTCAGACGAATTAGCACGAAGTAATAGAGAGTTGGAAGATTTTGCCTTTGTGGCGTCACACGATCTTCAAGAACCATTAAGAAAAATTCGGGCATTTGGTAACCGCTTAGAATCGGGCTACAACGATGTGATAGACGAAAGAGGCAAAGATTACCTTGCGCGCATGCTAAATGCAGCAGAGCGGATGTCCATGCTTATTTCAGACCTTCTCGCCTTTTCTCGTGTTTCCACACGAGGTAAAGAGTTTGACGACGTTAATCTAGGCACCGTAGTGGATAGCATCATGGGCGATTTGGAAATCGCTATCGATGAAAAGTCTGCGCAAATACATGTTAGCGATATGCCCACTATTCGCGGTGACAAATCGCAATTAGAGCAGCTGTTTTTAAACTTAGTGTCTAACGCACTGAAATTTCAGAGCGAGGGCGTGAGACCAGAAGTAACGATATCTGCAAGGGACGCGAAGGAAGAAGAAACGAAAGACATTCTGCTTGCTGAAGAATATGACTGGACAAAAATCACCGTATCAGACAACGGTATAGGGTTCGAACAATCGTTTGCTGAAAAAATATTTGCCCCTTTTCAACGCCTTCACGGTAGAAGCGAATACAAAGGTACGGGTATTGGGCTTGCCGTTTGTCGTCGTATTGTAGAACGGCACAACGGTCAAATAACCGCAGTTAGTTCTCCCGGAAAAGGGGCAACGTTCTCAATAATAATACCCAAAAATAGCGAACCGTTTGGTTCTAACAACAATAATGGAGAAACACACAATGACGCGTAAACAAACTCAGCCTATCAATATTCTTATGGCGGACGATGACGAAGACGACCGCTTACTTACGGTTGACGCGCTCAATGAAAGCCGCGTTCTAAACAATCTGTTTTGTGTTGAAGATGGCGTTGAATTATTAGAGTTTCTTCGTCATGAAGGTAAATATACAGATCCTGCATCGGCACCGCGACCTAGTCTTATTTTACTAGATTTAAACATGCCAAGAAAAGACGGTAGAGAGGCGCTGCAAGAACTGAAAAACGACCCCAAGCTTCGCAGTATCCCAGTGGTAATTCTCACAACCTCTAAAGAGGAGGAAGATATGCTACGCGGTTATGATCTAGGTTGCGCATCTTACATTACAAAACCAGTGAACTTTGAAGGATTGGTTGAACTAATGCGCGCGCTCGGACGTTACTGGATAGAGTTCGTAGAATTACCACACGAGTAAACAAATAAGGGTTAGTTGAATTTTTGACAACCCAAACATGTTACTCAATAAAGTTTCAAAAATACCCCATCGGTAAACGAGGTACTAGATGTCAGAGGTAATAAAAATTTTATTGGTAGAGGATGATGAAGATGATTACTTCTTAACCTCTGACTATCTAGCACAGTGCGAGTCACCTACGTTTGAGTTGACGTGGGTGACGAATAGCTTAGACGCAGTGGAAGCATTAAAGACACAAAGTTTCGACCTGTGTTTGTTAGATTACTTACTGGGTGCAGAGAACGCGATTGATGTATTGGGTGTTTTAAAATCTAACCAGTTCAATTTACCCGTGGTGATACTTACCGGACAGTCGGATGCTACGGTGGATGAAATGGTCATGCGAGCAGGTGCCGCAGACTACTTGCAAAAATCGGAAATTGAATCACCGCGGTTTATGCGCACGATTAGATACGCCATGGTTCGCCGTGACATAGAGAACGAGCGAATTGAGCGAAACAAAGTAGAGCAAAAGAACAAGGCTAAAGATAAGTTCCTTGCGCATTTAGGGCATGAGCTGCGCACGCCCCTCACCTCTATTCTTGGCTACACTGAACTGCTTATAGACGATGCGAGAAACAGCCCTTTTCAACAAGAGTTATCTATTATCCACTCTAATGGCAAGCACCTGTTGAGCCTACTCAACGATTTGCTGGACATGTCGCGGATAATGGCAGAAAAGCTTGAACTCAACATTAAAGAAGTGAACTTAAGCGCGTTTTTGACGGACATTCACTCATTAATGCGTTTGAATGCCAAAGACAAAGGACTAAGCCTTAACGTTGTTTCTAAAACAAAAATACCAGAGTTTATTCACACGGATCCTACCCGCCTGCGTCAGGTATTGTTGAACCTAATTTCAAATGCGGTGAAATTTACCGATAAGGGCAGTATCACGCTTACCATCTCTCTCGACGAGCCGTCTGTAAACGATTCGAGTCGAACACTGCTGCGATTTTCTGTAGATGATACAGGTATCGGCATGCCGCCTGATAAGCTCATCAACATTTTTCAGCCTTTCGAACAAATAGAAGATGTAATGCGTGCCAATCATGGCGGAGCAGGACTTGGACTTGCCATTTGCAAAGAGCTAGTCACTAAACTGGGCGGCGACATTGATGTTAAATCTCGTCTAGGAGAAGGCAGTACATTTACATTTGATATAAACCCTGGCGATGTTTCTGAACAGCCTCGCGTAGATCTTGAGTTAGGCCAAATTCAACCTGTCGAGTCTAGTAGCATCAATTTAAACGTAACTGGACGCGTATTAATTGTTGATGACTTGCGAGAAATTCGACGTCTAACCGGCCACCTTGTGAGTCAATCTCAAGCTGACATTAGCTACGCTGAAAATGGCGTAAAAGCACTGGAAGCCGTGTTGCAGGCGGATGAACACAACCAGCCCTTCGATCTCGTTTTAATGGATATTCATATGCCAGTGATGAATGGCATAGAAGCCCTACATGCGATTAGACGACATGGGCAGGATATCCCAGTGATAGCCGTCACAGCAGCAAGCCGCAAAGGCTTAAGAGAATCGTTAATTCGCGAAGGGTTTAACGACGTAATTGGAAAACCGATTGACCGGTTTGCACTGGCTAACTTGCTTTCGCAATACCTCCCGCCAGGTAATCACGTAACATTTACCAACGTGGAGGCACAAGTTGCAGACATGCCAATAGACAAGCCGCACGATCCAGAGGACGAAACCGCTTATCGAGGACTTGCAGATAATGGGCAAGCAGAGCAGAAAATCCAGTCTACTGATTCAAAAGGTGATTCAGATCAGCCTGCCAATAAGCATATACTTGTGATTGAAGACGATGAGGATGCGGCGGAGCTACTACAATTGTTTCTTTCCCACTTAGGTCATACGGTCACTACTCAGTACAGCGGTGCTGAAGCATTACAGGCTGCAGAAAATCAACGTTTCGATCACATTCTTATGGATCTTACCCTTCCCGATTATAACGGTTACGACTTAGCGAGTGAGCTCAAGAAAAAGCTACCAGATGCCATCCTTACTATTGTAAGCGGCCACGAAGCGGACTCCGAAACGATGACAACTATAGGGATCAACAGTGCACTGCTCAAACCTGTCACTAAAGACGATTTAGCCTCGGTAGTGGGCTGAAAAGTTAATTATTTCGCTGCCAACCTGTACCGAATGTCGGAGGTTGAGCAGCGCATCATCAAGAGCAAGAAAATATTACAGACGTAAGACAGAACAGTGTGTGAGACTTGCACATAAGCACCTCACGCAACAATAGTAAAATAAAAATAAATCATATAAAACAGTAAGATAATAATTTGGTATATCAGTTGCAGCTACCTATATGAACCTAAAATATTAAGGAGAGTATTATGGCTACACAAGCTTCAGTTAAATCGCAAACAGTTAAACATAACGATACAAACAGCGTGGCTGAGCCGAGTCACCCAGTAACGGATCAACTGAAAGATTCTCTTCATGCGTCAGTCGACAAGTTAGCAGACAGTGCTGGCATTGCGGAGGAAAACATTCGTCGCACTGCTACATCGTCTGCAGAGAACATGTCAGCGAGAAAGCGTCTGGCGCAGCAGAAATGGCAGGCGTCAAACGTACGTAAATATGCCATTGAAAACCCAGTAGCAACAGCGGGTATCGCATTCGCAGCAGGAATGTTAGTGACGTCACTTTTACGTAAGAAGTAATTCGATGACTGTACCTGATTTTCGAAGAGCAAAGTACAATTTGTGCACAGAAAATCCTTTTCGCCTGACGCCGCCCGCGGCGCAGGCGAATCTTAATGTTAAAAGCAACGGTGACAATGCTAACGCTGCATCAGCAGCCTCTGAACACTCTACGCAACACAAGTCGACGCAACAGAATTACCCCGACCCATCGTTTTCGGATATCTTCTCGGCATTCTCTGAAGCATTTACCCAGCGAAAAGGGCAGGGTTTAGCGTTTTTAGAGCTCACTAACAGTGAATTGATGCTCATTAAAAAGAGTTTCTTTGTTACAGTCTTTGCATGCTTAGCGGCATTTGCGGTGGGCACTGTATGTTGGCTCATTTTAAACATCGCTATTGGCGCTATACTTCATAGTGTGGGCGTTAGCTATGTGGTAGTTCCACTCCTGTTGTTGGTGTTTAACAGTGTTGCGGCCTTTTGTTTATTTAAACTTGCACAAAATTCATTTAATTACTTGAGCTTTAGCAGACTCATTCAAACGTGGCGACGGGTTTTCGGATAGTGAACACACTTACCATTGCGTAATAAATCACGGCCAATAATGAGGAAAAGAGATGAACATTTTTTTAAAATCGAATATGAAAGATATAGCACAGAAAGAGCATGCTTATTTTTCGCAAAAACATCATGCAGATGTTGCACTTACACAAGCAAAGAGGCAATGTAAACTGATGATGGGAAAGCCTGAAACATTGCTTGGCATCGCAACCCTTGGCGCATACAAGGGTGCGGTAGATGCAAAACCCAAAGCAAAACGCAATCAAGCCCTAATGGCAATAAGTAGGACTGCGTTATTGTCGCTATTTCAATGATCACAGTACCAAGGAATATGTAAGATGAACAACAAAAAAAATATGAACAAAAGCCGTATGATGCTTGCCTGTGTTGGTGCGGCGTTTAGCCTTGCAATAGTAGGTTGTTCATCGACCCCTGTAGCAGCCCCTACTCCTTATAAGTCAGCGAGTACCAAAGCTGCCTATGGCCATTCAAGCGAAAAAATCTCTGAGAACGAATACAAGGTTCTTTTTAAGGCAACAGACAAGACTCCTGCTGATAAAGTACAGCAATATGCTCTTTACAGAGCAGCGGAAATTGCACAAAAACAAGGTTTTACTTATTTGGCCATCGTTAAAACCAACGTGGATAAAAAGCCCGTTATTGCGCGAGAAGTGATGGCGAACAAGGAAGAGCCCGTGGCATTTCAAACAGACAGGCAGTGCACCATGTCAGGCTGCGATGAAGTGGCACAGCCTATGGCCGTCCCAAGCTCAAACGACGTTGTGAAAACTCAAATTAACGACATCTACTTTACTATTGACGTAATGATGGCGAATGATAAAACGCGTCTAGGTAAAAATGCTTTTACTGTCTTAGAGGTACTATCAGAGCCTCTAGAGCCAAAAAATGGCAACTAGCTGAGCGTTTTGCCACTCACTAATGCTTTGAAACATCAGTTTTAATAGAAATGCTTTTCAGGCCCTAGTTGCAGTTACTGAAAAGCATCGCTCAAACATATAAACAAAACCGTAATATGGTTCAAAGCCAACAACCCACGCAATAGTCTTTATTACTTTTCTGTTGTGGCTAACAAACCACTGACTAACTGTATTCTTCACTTTTCTACAAACTTGGCCAGTGTCATATTCGTTTCGTCTAGAAAAAGTCGATGACACTGCTGCTATCACAGCCCTTTTCTCCTATTTAAAGTCTCTAATTTATAGCTGTTGTCCATTCTCCTGAATTGCTTCTTGCATTTTTAATGGCCCGTTAATCTTCTATTAATGTTGTACAAAAGTCTCCGTCATCATAGCTAGCTATCATTAAACCCATGAACTGCAGAGCAGATTTATAAACCTCTATCGACAACGTTATAGCGGTTCTGCTCTAAGCCATTGAATCAGGTAGTAGCACATATTTATTTTGCAAATGACTAAGGAGTCAGGCGATGAGAAAGCTAAGCACGTTAATGACAAAAACTACCCTTGTAGCAGCAACAGTAATGTTGGTGACTGGTTGCAGTGCCGTCGCAAAACCGCAGATGGAGCATTCAACTAGTTCGAATGTACCGGCGTTAAAAGCAAAGGCACTCGACAACGCATTACTTTATTCCGACGAATGTATTACTGAGCGAGAAGTGGTAACGGCACAAAAGATGTGGGGCGACGGCATAGTGCGAATTGGTGCAGTATTTAGCAATGATGGTGATTACTCTGGCAAAGCCGCAGATTTCATCCAAGCTATGTATGGTTATGATCTAAGCAGCGTACTGTTTAAACCAACGCTTGCAGCTAACGACCAGTTCCGTTCAAGCTTCGATGCTGCGCTTTCATACTTTGTTGGTGGTAACGACGCTTACGAAGAGGACAAAGGCTTTGCAATAAAGCCTTACACAAATGTGAAATTCGATAATGTGGGTATTATCAACAACAGCTGTCGCATGGCCGTGGCGATGGGCAACTACTTCTTTACCGATACAAAAGGTGGCGAAACGAAGGTGGAATACACTTTTGCCTATGTCAAAGATAGTGACGGCGACCTGCGTATTGTTGCTCACCAATCTTCGTTACCTTACAACCCAAACGGTAACTAAATAGGCCATTGCCCCTCCATTCGTAGCAAGTGTGAGGGGCGAAACACTCTCCATTTCAGGCAAGGCGTTCCTTCCCTTTCGCTTTGCCTCTTTTTTTAACGAGAAAAACTATGTGCACAAAACGCATTGTGGCGCGTTGAGATGGGATATTTACTTAATCATATTGCGTCGCCAGGCGCCAATTCCGACGCCATAACAAACCACAACCTTGCTGTCACGTTCCTCCGAAGCTGGTATGAATCAAAGAATAATCCCAGCCAAAGGTCCTTAACACACTGAGAGTAAAGTTGGGTGACAAGGGCCTTACTCAATCATGTAAAAAATGCATTCGTACGTGTAATCGTGACGTTAATTGCCTGCAGATACGGACTGACAACTAGAGAAAAATTAAATTATATCGCTATATTTCAATAACTTAAAAAACAGGCACGAAGATAGCATTAGTTAAAGTGAAAGTAACGGAAGCAATACGAGGATTTAGTTATGTTGGGTTGGGCAATCACATTTTTTATCATCGCCATTATTGCAGCAGTTTTTGGTTTTGGAGGCATCGCAGGTGCAGCAACAGGTATCGCACAGTTTCTTTTCTTTGTGTTTATCGCGTTGCTCGTAATCTCACTTATCGCAAATGCGTTACGTGGTAGAGCACCAAGAGCCTAACAGTTAGAAGTATTTTAATAGGAAAAAGGAGTAAGGATATGTTTTCATTTAAAAACTTATCAAAGGTACTAGTAGCATCAGCATTTGCACTATCACTAGCAGCTTGCGGTGACGGTGAAGCGGAAGACGCAGGCGAAGAGCTAGACGAAATTGTTACCGATGCAGGTAATGCCGTTGAAGACGCTTGTGAAGATGTGAAAGAAGGCGTAGACGCTGAAGATAAAGACTGTTAATCACGTTTTTTATCGAAAAAGGGCCAGACAATTGTCTGGCCCTTTTTGTATTTACTGTCGACGTGGTTTGACCTAACTGGTTAGTTAAGACACTTCTTCACCGCCTAACTCACGAGCAAGATCGTCTAGTGTAGATAGCGTCGAATCAAATTCACCTACGCCGTAACGGTATTTTACACTCACGTGATGGTCGGTACGCCCGAACTTTACTCTCAACCCTTCTGCGTCAATATGCTTTACGGTATTCAAAAAGCGATAAGCAGACATTTCTGTTTCAAATTGAAACTCAACACTGTTTTCCATTTACACTTTCCGTTTAAGCAACAATTTCAGGGTGAGCATCAATAACTGAAACAACTCGTTGCAGCAAATGGTTATCTTCTTCGCGTATCGAGTCGTATGATAGCCAGTCAGCAAGAATGTCGGGAGCTGTTGCCGCTTCGCCTTGTTCCAACTTAGATGTCATCATTTGTAGCTGTACGCTAGAGCGTATAGATGCGTCTGCATCTGGGCTTGGCATACCTGTTGCGACTTCTAATGCTACCGTTAACCATTGTCTATCGTGCTGAGTTGTTTTATTTCCAGTAGACTGACTTAATACGCTTGCCCAACGCTTCCCTAACGTTTCCGCTAGAGCCTGCTCGTCACCACTTCCCTCACCTACACTTAGCTGTAGTAAAGAAATCAAAGCCTGAGCTCGCGCCAATCGGGCTTGAGATTGTGCATTTTTCGCTTGCGCCGCGCGCTTACTTTCAAGTGAATCAATCTTTTTATCTACTTTCGTACGTTGCGCTTTAGGCAAGTCGGTTAACTGAGCGCGAACGTCGCTTATTGATTGACTGTACGTTGCATCATCGCTGTTGATGTCAACAGCTTCCACTTGCTTGAGTAGCGAATCTACTAACGCGTTAAATGCATTATTCTGTACTTTCCGCTCGGCTTTTAAACGTTCAAATACGGTGTCATTGGCAGCTTTAAATTCTGCCCACAACTTACTCTCTTCACGTTTACCTGCATGGCCTACTTGCTTCCACTGGCTTTGCAATAGTTGAGCTTTGTCGGCAGCGCCAGCGACATCTTCTTCCGTAGCAAGTTGACAAGCTTGGGTGACTAACGCACGCTTTTGGGCTTGGTTGTCACTTTGCCATTGATTCACTTTAGCCTGAATGGGCGATGATACCGCCTTCCATTCTTGCTTCAGCTGTTCATAAATTTCACGTTCAACCTGACCTGCAGCGTGCCACTGCTTAGACGCTTTATCAAAAACCTTCACTAACTCGGCTTCCGGCATGTTAATGTCCATTGCCTTAACCGTAGCGATAATCGACATGCGCTGTTCACGCGCAGCAGCCCGCTGTGCATCTAACTTCGCGTAATGCGCTCTACAAGGCTCGAAGGCCTTTTCAAGTGCATCATCAAATTGCTGCTGTAACAACGCGTCATCATTACTTTCTTCACTCGTTGACGATGACGGTGTTAGTGATAACCATTGCTTACGCAGATACTTAATGGCCTCACTTCTTTGCTTAATATTTTCTGCATCAGCGCTGGCTAACGCTTTTGCTTCTTCTACAAGAGCGGGTTTGCGCGGCGCAGCAAGGTAATCCTGCCATCCTTCTAAGCGCGACACATCACCAGCGGTCTTTTCAAAACGCTTCTCTACATACTTTTTCGCTGAACCAGGAAGCGCAGCATAACTTTCCTGAAGCTTTGCAAATTTTGAAATAGCAACGCGGAATTTACCCTGAGCAATTAAGTTATCGATAACGCTAATGTGCTTTCTAATGTGTTTTACTTGCTCATTTTCTTTGGATTTTTGAGCACGCTCTTTGGCATTTACACTGCTTGTCGCTGCGTTGAAACGTTTAGACAACGCCTTAGGAATGGCATCGATTTCGCGACTAAGCGCTTTATACGCTTGACGTGCTTCGTCAAACTCCGCTTTAAGAGCCACTACACTACTGCTTTGTAATGCGTCGCCACCATTTACCTGACTCAAATCCTCAGTCGATGCGCTAGCTTCTTCAACGCTCACATCACGGGGTTCTTTGTCCGACTCGCTATCGCTTGCCGAAACGATCTTAGCGGCAATGTCTTCGAGCGACTGAAGTTTTATCAGTAGCTTTTGGCCGTATTGCTGCTGCATAGAGAAGCGATCAAGCTGGTCGTTTAGTTCGTCGACAGAGCGCTTAATCTGTGTAATTCGCTTATCAGTTGCAGATTCATCATCGAGACGCGCTAGCTGTTCAAGCGTTGCTTCAACACCGCGCACGCTTTCATTAACCGTAGCAACATCAGCAAGCGTCGCTTCACAAAGCCGGTTACTGTACAACCAAGCTACCTGCTCCTTGGCATGAGTAAGCTGCTGTTCGCACAATGCTTTGGTATTGGCACGTTGCGACGCTTTTTGCTTCTCTTCCCATGCTGGGCGGATACGGCTTAAATATCGCTCGAGCTGCTCACCAATACGCGCACGCTTTTCTTCATAATCAACGCGTTCTTCTGAAGTGAGTAAGTCAATTTGAGCAAACAGCCCTGTCAATTCGCTCTCAAGCTCATTGCGCTTTTCATCAATGGTTTCTACATCTGATTTGTCGAGCAAAGCCTGATATTTTGAAAGTCCCAAAGTGAGCTGCTTTTTAAGCTCCACTGGGCGCTTTGCAGCCTCTTTGATAGCATCTATCCGCGCATTAATTTGCGTAACAAGCGCATCATCTGACACTTTCTTAGCAAGCTTTTGCAGATCTGATACGTCTGAATGTGCGTTGACTAGTTGAGTCTGCAGTTGGGGACTTGCGCCTTCTAAAAAGACAAACTGGGTGAAAGATGGCTTCGCTACTTTTTCGATTAGCGCGTTAGCTAGCGCATCATCTTGTAAGAGCATAGGCTCTTTCTTCAACATTTGCGGTACTAACTGCACTACCAAATCGGCGTTGGCTGTTTCAGTTAAAAAAGAGAATATCTCTTGGCGGGAGAGTGTGACATCCCCCTCGCCTAACAAAGCGGCGTTTACCTTTTTCTCCGCCGCTTTTTTAACGCGAGACTGCTTGGCAATTTGTGACATTTTAAGCCACAGCACAAAGCTATTAAGCTTTTCGAGTGCTGCTAAACTGACATTTGCATCTTCGTCATTAAATGCCAGTTCGTGAAGAATTGTTTTTTCCTGTGCCTTTTCGGGAGAGAGACTCTCGATTGCCTGCATCCGTTTTTCAGGCTTTGGGCTTTGGTGTGAAGGCGCAAATATACGACTAAATATCATCCTGTTTAAACCGCGCTATTGTATTATTATCATCCTGCTCATCGCGTAACGAGCGTTTAAAGTCGGCTTTACTTTTATGTACGATTTCGCCGCTTTCACCCACTGTCATATGCTCAGAGGACTTTTCTATTTTTGCTTGATACAGCATAACAGCCTGCATACTGCTTGCTTTTTGCTCTTCGTTTAAAGGCGTGCCATCTGGCCACTTACCTGTTTCAACAGCCTGACGCAGACGCTCATAAATCTCCGGCGTCATGCTGGCTAAAAGTGCTTCTATATTCATTTAGGAAAAACGCTTAATGTAAACAATACGCGCGCGGTTTACTAAGTACCAAACAAAGCCAACCACTGCGCCCAAAATAGCTAAATTGTGTTGCAAATCGCCCGGGCGTGTTCCGCCCCAATACATGAAGCCAAAACTCGCAACGAAGATCAGCATAGCAAGAAGGGACTGGTTCTGGATACTGGCTAACTTTTTAAATCTTTGTAAGCTTTGCTTGCGTTCTATATCTTCTGAGGTCGCATCACCGATTTTAAATTCGCAGTGAGGACACGTTTTCGCTTTGTCAGACGTTTTCTTATTACATGAAGGACAGTCAACTAATGCCATATGTTGCTCCTATTTATTGGGTGCGAAATGGAAATGCACAACACGCCATTGAACGAGTGAGCATTTATACGCGGACGGGTATCATACTTAAGTTCATCACAACAATGAAGTCGATTCTGTGGATTAACCCTATCGCCATAAAACGAAAATGCGCAGGGTGTTAACTTTTATACAAAGTTCACCGCTACGCATTTTTATATCTGGTGACCAAATTGCCTTTTCTCTCAATAAAACTCAAGAAAAGGCAATAATCGCCTTATTTTTTATGTCGAGACCAGTAGTCGTTAACCGTTTCTTTCATCTCTTTGCAAAGCAACATGATGCCGAATAGGTTTGGCAAAGTCATTACCACGATAGCCACAGCTGAAAGTGCCCAAACTAATGTGGTGTCAGAAAATGCAGCCCAAACGAAACCGGCGACGTAGATGACGCGATACGGCATTACGGAGCGAGGACCGAACAAATATGTCATAGCGCGATCACCATAATATGACCAAGCGATGGCGGTTGAGAACGCAAACAGCATAAGCCCAATTGACACGATATATTGACCGAAATCGCCAAAGAAACCGCGTGTAAAGGCAATGGTGGTGAGCGCTGCCGAGTGAACCAGTGACTTACCGCTTACTTCAAGGTTCTCTTTAACCGGCTTTCCGTCAACAATCTTAAGCGTGCCAGTAAACAAGTCTTCACTACCTACTGCATACTTCACGTCTTCTGCTACAGACCTAGCGTTAAGCAGTGTAAAACCATCGCTTACCGCCGTGCCGTTAACAACGGTAATTGAGCCAGTATAAGGCTGTACATTGTTACCTTCAATTTCATTCAAGTAACCATATAGTTTGTTTACGTCATCCTGATTCGAGTCGTCGTATTGACCTGCAACAAAGTACATGTCTGAACGATCGAAGACGTTTTCGTGTTTTTCTTTCCACACGCCAGACGACAAAATAACCAAACCCGTTACGGTACAAATTAGAATAGTGTCGATAAAGGGTTCAAGCAGTGACACCATACCTTCTGAAGCAGGCTCTTTCGTTTTTGCCGCTGCGTGAGCGATAGGTGCAGAGCCTTGACCCGCTTCGTTTGAAAACAAGCCTCGGTTAACCCCACGGTTAAACGCATAAGCTAACGAAGCTCCCAAGAAACCACCTGCGGCAGCTGAACCAGTAAACGCATCACCGATAACTGCGGCAAACGAAGGCCCAATGTTGTCTAGATTAGCGAAAATAACCGCTAGCGCACCGATAAGGTAGATAACAGCCATAACCGGAACAACACGCGCTGTAAACGCGGCAATGCGTTGGATACCACCAAGAATGACCAAGGCTAGAAGAATACCCAGTACACTACCTACCATCCAAGGCTCGAAGCCAAATGTTGCTTCGATACTTTGCGCGATACCATTACTTTGAGGAAGGTTTCCGGTACCAAATGAGCTGACTACCGTTGCAACAGCAAATGCAACCGCTAACCACTTCATGTTTAGGCGACGGTCCATGTAATACATAGGGCCACCGGCCATGGTGCCGTCTTCTGTCTTTACGCGATATTTGTGCGACAGAGTAACTTCAACGAATTTTGTAGTCATACCTAAAAAGGCGGTTACCCACATCCAAAATAGTGCAGCGGGGCCACCAAGGAAAATAGCGAATGCAACACCTGAGATGTTACCTGTACCTACGGTACCAGACAGTGCGGTAGTTAGCGCGCGAAAATGGGTGGTGTCGCCTGGATCGCTTTCTTTATCAAACTTACCGGTAACAACCTGCCAAGCATGTTTAAAGAAACGAATTTGCGGAAATTTAAGATAAACCGTAAAGAAAAGACCTACGCCTAACAGTACATAAGGAAACCAGAACGCGCCTCCTAAGAATCCATCGAGCATAGTTAGAAAACCATATAACCCTTCCAACGTTATTCCCCTTTTTTATTATGTTTAATTGTTGTTTTATTTTAATAATTAAAAGGCCTCTTTTTGTCGAGGCCTTTTTGCGGAAACTTTCGCTTCCTTATTTTTATTTTATTGCTCTGATGCTTTTAGCTTTTTAACAACTGCATTCACACCAATAAGTAAATCTTCACCTAATTGACGGCTGCGTTGTACCGACCAACCGTAGATATCGTCCGGTACATCTGCATTGTCTTTAAATGGCATTTCCACCGTATATGCCATACATTTGAATTTCTCGCCCACCGCATTTGACGCTACGGTTAAATTAGCCTTGCCTGGCTCATCTTTATCGTAACCAAATTCATCTTGAAACTCTGGCGTAGCGTTCAACAGCGCATCTTTAAACGTATTTTCAAGCATTTTGATGGTGTCATTGTAGCTAGGGTTACCTTCACTTCCTGCGACAAAGTTGTACGGCAATGCCTCATCACCGTGCAAATCAAGATACATGTCTACACCAATTTCGCTCATTGCATTCAGTACGTAAAGTACTTCTGGGCTTTTTTCTTGCGAAGGCGTTGACCACTCACGGTTTAGATTGGTTCCTACAGCGTTGGTTCGCAGATGACCGCGTGCGCTGCCGTCTGGGTTCATGTTTGGCACAATGTAGAAAACAGCATTATCAAGCAACTGTCGCGCCAAACCATCTTGCTCGTCGAGCAGACGGTAAATAATACCTTCGGCACACCACTCGGCCATGGTTTCGCCAGGGTGTTGACGTGCCGTGATCCAGACTTTTTTCTTTTCTGGTGTTTCTTCACCGATAACCAGCATAGACATATCACGGCCATCAAGGGTAAGGCCTAGGAATTTGTGCTCGCACAGTAGTGACATCTGCGCGTCGTGCACAAGATCAAGGTGACGTTCGTAGCTAAAAGGAATGAAATACGCGAAGTACACACTTGGCTGTTCTAGCGTTAGTGAGAACGTAAGATTGTCACCGTCAAATTCGCTAGGAATTCTAAACCAAGTTTGACGGTCGTAAGACGCTAGAACGTTATATCCCTTCCAACCTTCTGGATACGCTGACTTAGCCAGATTACCAATCGTCATTGTGTGAGTTACAAAAGTTTCGCCCACTAAACGAAAATGGAACCACTGAGCAAATTCAGATTGGTTGTCGTTGGGAATGGTTAGACGGATATCGTCTGGTGATTGTGCGCTAACAACTTCAATGTTACCGCTGTCGAATTGACTGGAAATATGCATAGACTGTCGTTTTCCTCATTATTTGAGCGCTAATTTAGCATAGACGTAAACACAAATTCCACGCACACAGCGGGTTTTGTACTATCGAAAGTATACAAAATGTTTACACCATCAAAAAACCGACCACTTAGGTCGGTTTTTTATACAGTTAATTAAACTGCGTGTTGCTTAAAGCGGCAACGTAGGGAAACTAAGCCCTGCCATATCACGAACTACACGCAGTACCTGACAGCTGTAACCAAACTCGTTGTCATACCACACGTATAGTGTCAGGCGGTTATCTGCGGCGATGGTCGCCTGAGAGTCAACCACAGACGCAGCGCGAGAGCCGACTAAGTCTGTTGATACAATCTCTTTACTTGCCGTGTAGTCAATTTGGTGTTGAAGCTTTGAGAACAACGCGGTATCGCGCAAGAACTCGTTAACTGCAATGCGATCCACCGGCGTTTTAAGATTTAGGTTCAAAATCGCTAGCGATACATTAGGTGTAGGTACGCGGATAGCATTACCGGTAAGTTTTCCTGCCAGTTTCGGGTACGCTTTGGCAACGGCTTTCGCAGCGCCCGTTTCGGTAATAACCATATTAAGTGGCGCACTACGTCCACGACGATCACCTTTGTGGTAGTTATCGATAAGGTTTTGGTCGTTAGTGTAAGAGTGAACGGTTTCAACGTGACCGTTTTCAATGCCATATTCTTCGTCTAGCGCTTTAAGTACCGGCGTTATTGCGTTAGTTGTACAGCTTGCAGCAGATACAATTGTGTCTTCTGGTGTTACTTCTTCGTCATTTACACCGTGTACGATGTTCTTGATGTCACCTTTACCCGGGGCAGTAAGGATAGCTTTCGCTGCACCCTTAGCTTTAAGGTGTAGGCCAAGGCCATCGCGGTCACGCCAAATACCCGTGTTGTCTACGATGATAGCGTTATCGATACCATATTGCGTGTAATCCACTTCATCTGGGCTGTTGGCATAAATGACTTGAATGTATGAACCGTTTGCTTTTAGCGCGTTACGCTCGTGGTCAACTGTGATGCTGCCGTTGAATGGTCCATGCACTGAATCGCGGCGCAGTAAGCTTGCGCGTTTTTCTAGGTCGCCATCGCGCCCGCCACGAACCACAATGGCACGTAAGCGAAGCTTATTGTTTTTACCTTGGCGTTCAATAAGCAAGCGAGCAAGTAAACGACCTATACGGCCAAAACCATATAGTACAACGTCCTGAGGTTTCTGATCGTCCTCTTTATCGACAACGTCGTTTAGTTTTTCGTTAAGGTAGGCCGTAAGGTCGTTGTTGTCGACCGCAGAACCGTAGTGAAAATCAAAAGCCAATTTACCAATATCAATTTGTGCAGGAGCAAGCTTCATGTTGCTCAAGGCTTCTAAGATTGGATAGCTTTCGCGTAGGCGTAGCTTAATACCTTCGTGCAGACGCACTTTGCGGTGCGCTTTAATAACATCAATAGCACTGGCGTTCAGTAGCGAGCGTCCATAAACCGAAATTTCAACTGCCTTATTGCGATACAATTTACCAATAAGGGGCAACATCATTTCTGCGTATTCCTGACGCTCTTGCCAGCTGCTTTGTAATTCCTGCTCAAACTGTTGATTCATGCTTCTGCCTTCATCGATATTAATTTAACGGTGTTGTCATTGTTGTATGCGCGGCCAATTTTTTGTGGCACAAACACGTACAACTGATCCTAATTACGCGTCAGCTTTTTATTATTTTTAGGGTACACTAGGTGAGTTTTCGCCTGACGGTGACGAGCAGTATCTTAAATAAACAAGCAAGGAAGACCAAATTGTTGATAAGTTTCAAAACCTCTATGAAAACTCGTATAACAACGAATTTATTTAGTAAGTTTCCAACAAAAGGTTATGTAACGACGGTGTGGCTCGCAGCAGCGACAACACTGACGGGTTGTGGCGATCTTTTTGAACCTACTATCAGTGAAATTTGTGAATCTCACAGCGAGATTTGCTTAGATTTGAGTTTGGATGCCCGTTGTCGCGGCGAGCGAGCTGAGATTATTCGCCTGCGTTACTACAATCAAGATTCAAAAGACGACGCTTACAAATTCCCACTTCTTCTGAGCTTCGAAGAGTATCTCACCTGCGTTGAAGAAGTGCAGCATATCGAACACGTTAAACGCAAAGGCAAGGAAGCGACACGGCTAAAAGGCGTTATTACTGCTCAGCGTGAAATTAAACGCCTAAGCCGCGAGACGAAAGACTCCCTTGATCCTTACCTTTCTTACTATCATTGGACACGATATAACGACAAAGAGGCTTTTCATCGCTTTGAGCGCTACGCTGCCAGCAACCGCGTAAGCGATCCAAAGCTACTGGTCGCACTGGCCTCTGTTCAGATTAAAACAGACCAAAAGCGTACTATTGAAACCTTATATCGCGCGCTAAGTTTATATAAAGATAGCGACGACATTGATGTCAGTATTTTCTACTCGCTTGCTTCAATGGGAATGGATATGGACAACTATCGTTTTTCTTACGTCTGGTATGGTGTGGCTGAAGCCTTCGATGAGAGACTTAACGACACTCAGCGTGTTCAACTTGGACAACGCTATGCCCTTCCAGTAGGTATTCTAGATAACATTGTTGATGAAATAGTCAGTAATTTGAATAGCGCGACCTTCAACGCAGATTCATTGAAACTGGATAAGCTCTAATTTTTTGAAACTCAATTACACAATTTCATTGGTAAATAATTAAAAAAACCGCCGTTTATGGGCGGTTTTTTATGATTGGATCTCTCGACTTTCCACATGAGGTCAAAATTTAATCAGATGTTTACCTTAATCAAGCGCTCACCTAGGGCTTTTTAACCTTTAATTTGTGTATCATCTTCGCCTTTAAAGGTCATAGATAGCGAATTTACGCAGTAGCGTTGACCCGTTGGCGCAGGACCATCTGGAAATACATGGCCTAAGTGCGAGCCACACTGCTTACAAAATATCTCAACCCTACGCATACCGTGACTCAAGTCTTCTCTGTAATCTACATTACCGTCATCAAGCTGCTTATAGAATGAAGGCCATCCACAACCAGCATCAAATTTAGTATCTGAGGGGAAAAGTGGCGCTTCGCAGCACTTACACACGTACAATCCATCTCGCTGCTCGTCTAACAATACTCCAGTGAAAGGTCGCTCAGTACCCGCTTCGCGGCATACATAATATTCCTCGTCAGTGAGCTCAGTTTTCCAGTCTTTTTTAGCTATTGATGCGTTTGCTTTTTCATCTGTCGACATAACTTACCTCTTAAAACAAAAAAGGTGTATTTGAAAACAAATACACCTTTCGATAGTTTACGCTCAATTATGAGCGCGTGTAACACTATTTAGTTCATACTATTTTTTGATAGCGGTTTGCGGACGTGCAGGATCACTCCACTCGATGTGATACTTTTTACCAGCTGGCTTATCTACACGCTGATAGGTATGTGCGCCAAAATAATCGCGTTGTCCTTGCAGCAAATTAGCAGGTAACACAGCTGTGCGATATGAATCGTAATAGCTTAGCGCCGACATCATTGCAGGGCAAGGCACGCCAGCCAGTGTCGCTTGGGCGATAGACTCACGCCAGTCAGCTTGATACTGCGTAATTTGTTCCGCAAAGAACGGGTCCAATAGCAAGTTGGCTAAGTCTTCGTTATTCTCGTAAGCCTGAGAAATAGACTGAAGAAATACGGCGCGAATAATACAGCCTGCACGCCATATTTTCGCTATTTCACCAAACTCCAGTGTCCAGCCGTGTTCTTTGCCTGCCATAGCCATTAACTGGAAGCCCTGTGCGTACGCACAGATCTTAGAGCAATAAAGCGCTTGCTCTAGCTTGTTGATGATCGACATTTTCTCATCATCGCTGAACGATGGCGCATCAGGGCCTGAAAGGACCTTACTCGCAGCTACACGCTCGTCTTTCAAACTAGAGATACTGCGCGCGAATACCGCAGAAGTGATGGTCTGTGCCGGACTACCTACTTGTAATGCGCTTACTGCAGTCCAAAGGCCTGTACCTTTTTGACCTGCTCTATCTAAGATCACATCAACCAACGGCTGCTGTGTTTCTGGATCCATTTGCTCAAGAACTTCAGCACTAATTTCCATCAGGTAGCTATTCAGCTTGCCTTCGTTCCAGCGACGAAACACCTCTGCTATTTCAGCTGGCGCCATATGTAGCGCTTCGCGCATAACATGGTAAGTTTCGCAGATAAGCTGCATGTCGGCGTATTCGATACCGTTGTGCACCATTTTTACATAGTGCCCGGCTCCAACCGGACCGATGTAGGTCGCACATGGTTCGCCTTCTAACACTGGTTGACCTGGCGTATGGCTTTCTAATGGTTTACCTGTTTCTGGGTCAACCTTTGCAGCAATAGCTTTAAGAACAGGCTCAATGCGTGTCCATGCATAAGGGTTGCCTGAAGGCATAAGAGATGGCCCGAAACGAGCGCCTACTTCACCACCTGACACGGCGGTAGAGAAGAAGATAAATTTACCTTTGTACTGCTCTTCACGTGCTACAGAGTCTGTCCACAAACTGTTGCCAGTATCAACCACGATATCGTCAGCGTGAATTCCGGCGTCAATAAGATGATTGCAAACGTGGTCAACAGGATCGCCAGCAGGCACAGAGATAATAATAAGATGCGGGGCTTTTAACTTGCTTAAAAGCTCGGTGTAAGAACTGCAGCCTTCAACGCGAGGCTCAGTATTTTCAGCTCTTTCGCTTGCGTCTTTGGCAAGAATAGACTCAACTTTATTTTGGTCTAAATCGAAACACGCTACACGATAGCCGTGGTCCACTAGGTTCATGGTAAGGTTACTACCCATCACCCCTAAACCGATAAAACCAATGTCACACGACTTGTCTTCGTGCGAATTACCACCTTTCTTTTGCATAGGAACACCCTCACATTTCAGATGGCTGCGCATGATACCACCTGAAAGAATAAAGAACAGTCTAAGCTAACAATTTAGTGCGCAGTGGTGTAATTGTCACCAGCGGTAAACATTAACGGGTTTTGTAAGCAAGTTTAGCCGAGACTTTGGCACGCATTCAGCACCTGCGTTATGCGCTTTTACCCATGCTGTATGAAATTCACACAAAGGTAAAGACTCTGTTTCCTATTCAGCTAAAGTGCACTGGGTAAAGTGCCGTTTAGCGGCACTCTGAAATTCGTTAACGGCACTCTTAACCAAGTATAAGGTCGTATTGTAAGCCATTATTCTATCCAGAGAACTGAGAGAAACTGAACAAGGTTAGCGATTTGCTGGCCTGTAAAAACACCTTCTGAATGCAAATTGAAGGCTGTTCTTCAAGAGAGCTGTAGCGCGTATCCAGGTGCATGGTCCACCCTCCCCTGGGTATGACAGAAGGTAGGTGAAAACGCACGTCGCTTTCACTTGCATTAACACACAAGAACCAATGCTCTGGCTTCTGTTCGCCCGTTACACAACCTTTTATTTCCACACCAAACGCCTTGTTATGATGCGCATTCCAATCTTCAGACGCTTTGTCAGAACCATCGGGCTTATACCAATTTATTTCTTTTACATTTCGTGAGAGCGTAAAAGTATCATCGTTCAGCTTTAGTTCGCTTAACAGTGAAGAGGACTGACGCAAACGGATCACATATTGGCAGAAGCTAAGAAAATCTTGCTTGCGCTTGTTTAATTCCCAATTCATCCAGCTAATAGGATTATCCTGACAATAGGCATTATTATTGCCATTTTGGGTGCGGCTTAATTCATCGCCACCAAGAATATGCGGTGTACCTTGCGAGAAGATCAGCGTTGCAAAGAGATTGCGCTTTTGACGCTCACGCATTGCGAGTATCTGCTCGTCATTCGTTTCCCCCTCAATACCATAATTGGCAGACAGGTTGTGTCCATGGCCATCTCGGTTTTCTTCTAAGTTATCGAGATTGTGACGTTCGGCGTAGGTCACTATATCGTGCAGCGTGAACCCATCGTGATATGTCACGTTATTTACCGACGTACTGATATGTCGATGGCCTTTGTGAAATATATCCCGTGAGCCCATTAAGCGGGTAGCAAAGTCCGCGGTAACGCCATCGTCTCCACGCCAGAAGGCGCGCACCGTATCGCGGTATTTATCATTCACCTCTAACCACGGAGACGGGAAATTACCCACTTGGTAGCCTCCAGGCCCAATATCCCAGGGTTCGGCAAGCAATACTTTCTCTTTTAAGACAGGATCGCTATTAATGGCTCTCAATAGCCCAGATTTTTTACTATATTCTTGTGGCTCTCTTCCCAAGCATACTGCTAAATCGAAACGAAAGCCGTCAACGCCAATTACGGATACCCAGTGGCGCATGGCATCTAAAATAAGTCCCATCATAAATGGCTGCGCGGTATTTACCGTGTTACCGCAGCCTGAGTGGTTGGAATAAACCAATTCTCCGTTTTTCGTTTGCTCTAATAAGTACGCTTGGTAAGGGCAAAACCCCTTATAAGAAAGAATAGGACCGCCATTGCCTGCCTCTGCTGTATGGTTAAATACCACATCAACAATCACCTCAAGTCCGGCTGTATGATAAGCATCAACCATAGACTTCAGTTCAGCAAGCGCGTCTGACACACCGTAGCGTGGTTCAGGCGCAAAGAAGTTAACCGGGTTGTATCCCCAATAATTAGTTAAGCCTTTCTCTGTTATAAATGGTTCAGGCATGAATGAGCACAACGGCATAAATTGCACCGTGGTTATGCCTAATGCTTTGAGATGCTTGATGACACTCGGATGGGCAGCACCGATGAATTTGCCACGATGTTCTTTAGGTACATCGGGATGGAGTTTTGTGAGCCCTTTAATATGTGCTTCGTAAACTACTCGCTTGTGTTTCGGGATAACAGGCGCGCTAACATGACTGGGCGCATAGTCATTTTGATCAATTACTATGCACTTGGGGATCATAAACTGAGAGTCATGTTTGTATTGCCTAGCGTCCCATTTTATTGCGCGACTAATTTTCTTGGCATAAGGGTCGATCAGCAGTTTGTCGGTGGGTACTGCATGTAACCCTCCCTCACCGCGTTCTACGCGATAACCATAGTATTGTCCTGCGCTAACGCCGCTAAAGTAGCCATGCCAGACATCACCGGTTTTCTCAGGCAAAGGATGCTCACTCACCGCCTCTTCTGTGTCACTATTGAAAAAACACAGCACGACCGCCTTCGCATCGGGCGCGTATACGGCAAAATTACACCCATCTTGTGTAACTGTTGCGCCAAGTGGATATGCCTTCCCCATTCCACTTTCTACAATTAGTGCGGTGTCTCGAATTTCGTTCACTTCGTTCTCAATTTATCTCTTCACTAGGGCGTGTCGCCCTAGTCGGATTAATCCACATTGGCAACATAAAATACTGTGGCTAGCGGCGGTAACGTGATTTCTGCAGAGTGTGTACGCTCATTCCAAGGTATGGTTTGCGTATTTACAGTAGAAGCAACGTCGTAGTCACTACCCCAATATGCACCATCATCTGTATTTAATGCTAGCGTCAGCGTGCATGCATCATCTACGCCTATTCTGAAGTTCTGACGAGGCACAGGCGTAAAATTAGATACCACATATACTTTTTGCCTCGCATCTTTTGACATACGAACAAATGAAACTACGCTTTGGTCTGCATTATTGTGGTCCAACCAAGCAAAGCCCCCTGGTTCGTGGTCTTGCTCGTAAAGCGCTGGCGTAGACGTATAGAGGTGGTTGAGCGCCTTATAAAGCGCTTGAATGCCTTTGTGCTTTTCGTAATCGAGCAAGTGCCAGTCTAAACTACTGTCATGGTTCCATTCTCGTGCCTGCGCAAGCTCGTTCCCCATAAAGCTAAGCTTCTTGCCGGGGTGGCCGTACATAAAGCCCGCGTAACAACGCAGGTTAGCGGCTTGCTGCCATTCATCGCCAGGCATTTTATGCAGCATGCTGCCTTTGCCGTGTACCACTTCATCGTGCGAAATCGGCAGCACAAAGTTTTCGTCAAACGCGTAAACCATGCTAAAGGTAATATCGCCATGGTGATAGTTGCGATAGGCGGGGTCTTTAGCGATGTAGTGCAATGAGTCGTGCATCCACCCCATGTTCCACTTAAAGCCAAAGCCCAAACCACCATCAAATACTGGACGAGAAACCTTGGGAAACGACGTTGATTCTTCGGCAATAGTCATGGCGTCAGGGAAGTGCTTGTACACTTCTTCATTCATCCATTTCAGTAAGCTGATGGCTTCGTAATTTTCGTTGCCACCATCCACATTCGGGATCCACTCTCCGTCATTGCGTGAATAGTCGAGATAAAGCATGGATGCCACTGCATCAACCCTGAGTCCGTCAACGTGAAATTTGTCTAGCCAAAACAATGCGTTTGCAACTAAAAATTGACGAACTGTGTCTTTGCCGAAATCGTAAATACAAGAATTCCAATCCGGATGCCAACCTTTTCTCGGATCTTCATATTCATAAACACAAGAACCATCAAATCGCGCCAAGCCATGGCCGTCTTCTGGGAAATGCGCAGGTACCCAGTCGATAATTACGCCTATACCTGCTTGGTGGGCCTTATCAACAAAGTATTTAAATTCATCTGGGTTTCCAAATCTACTCGTTGGTGCGAACATTCCCACGGGCTGATAGCCCCACGAACCGTCGAAAGGAAACTCGGAAATAGGCAGCAGTTCAACGTGAGTGTAACCCATATCGCTGACGTAGCTTATTAAGTCATCGGCAAGCGCTTTGTAAGTAAGGTAGCGCGCATCAGTATCAATACCCGGGCGCTTCCAAGAGCCAAGGTGCACTTCATAAATGCTCATTGGGCTGTTGTACTTGTTCCCCTTTCGCTTTTCCATCCATGCACTATCATTCCACTCATAGTTATTGTGGTTGTAAATTTTCGAAGCATGAGAAGGATACTGCTCTGCACTGAAGCCAAGTGGATCAGCCTTGTGCGGTAGATCGTGGCCGTGTGCATCTTTAATGTGATACTTGTAGCGCTCTCCCTCTGCGAGTTCTGGCACAAACAGTACCCAGTATCCCATAGAGGTCTTTTCCATAGGATGCGTGCGCCCATCCCACTGATTGAAATCGCCAATGAGCGACACCGTACTCGCATTGGGCGCGAAAACGCAGAACCTGACACCTTTTACCGAATCGCCTTGTGATGAAGTAAGTGTTAAAAGTTGCGCGCCCGCTTGCTCGTACAAATTTGAAGGCTTGCTATCGATGTAGTGTACCGCATGGTACGCCTGCTCGGAGAATTGATAAGGGTCGATATAGCCCTTATCGTCATTTAAGCCTTCGGCGATAACACGATAAATTTCACCCTGATATTCTTTAGGTAATTTTGTTTCAAAAAGACCATTGTTGGAGGTCGCGGTTACATTTGCTAGCGCTGTATTCTCCCATTTAATCGTTATTTGACTGGCATTGGGGTGCCAAACGCGAAGTATCGATTCTTGTTTATTGGTAATTACACCTAAATGGGAAAACGGCTGTGAACATAATACCTGTTCAAACTGCTGCGCTAATTGCATTCGCTACTCCTAGTAAAAACCCGCATGGCAGCGGGTTGAATTGTGAGCTTAAATGCGTTGACCACATTTAAGCTCTGTCTAGTACCGTACTGATACTCTATCTTACTCGTTTAAGTTACCCAAGCAACATAC
The DNA here is from genome assembly GCF_902705805.1 of Alteromonas alvinellae. Taxonomy (NCBI): domain Bacteria; kingdom Pseudomonadati; phylum Pseudomonadota; class Gammaproteobacteria; order Alteromonadales; family Alteromonadaceae; genus Alteromonas; species Alteromonas alvinellae. Next base: position 56,935 of record NZ_CACSIH010000125.1, read on the forward strand.
TATTACCCTTTATTCGATAATAGTAATTAACCTTGACTTGCTTGCTTTCTGGCGTGAGTGAGTTTAGACGCTAACTCATTTATATCATGTCTATCGAACATCGACTCGATATTCTCGGTTAGCTTTCTTCGCCAGTTCGGGTACTCGTCAAATGTGCCCGGAATATTGACCGGCTTATCCATTTCTAACCAGTCTTCTAACTGAAGGCTTAACAGAGCACTTGAACCACCAGCCATGTGTACCTGCATACCGTTATTCAATTCACGATTCATCCCCGTATAGTTAACATCGTGACCCACGTTGTCGCCAATTGAGCCGTGGCCGTGCAAAGTATCTAAAATCGCCTGTTTGTTTTCGTGACGATCCGCATAAAGCGTTTGTAGGATTTCTTCTGTTGGGTAAAGCCCTATCTCTTTGCCTAACTCTAAATCTAGACAGTGCCAGTAACCAATTAGCGTCGGCATATCGTGAGTAGTCAATGTTGACATAGACTGAACAGGATAATGGCTAGGTGAGAAGAAACCACCGTCTTCGGCTTGTTCGAAGAAAAATACGCGGTATGAGTACACGCCATTATCGGCAAGCTTACTGCGAATTTCTTCTGGTACAGTCCCCAAGTCTTCACCAATAACCAGGCTTTGATTACGGTGACTTTCTAGCGCTAAAATACCAAGCAAATCATCTACAGGGTAATAAACGTAACCACCATCTTTTGCATTATCACCTTTCACTACCCACCATAAACGCAGCAACGCCATAACGTGATCGATGCGCAGTGAACCCGACGACGCCATGTTAGACGCAAACAAGTCAATAATAGGTTGATAACCCTGTTCATACAACTTACGAGGGTCCATAGGCGGCAACCCCCAGTTCTGGCCTAGTGGGCCTAAGATATCCGGTGGAGCACCTACGCTTGCGCCCGTGCAGTATAGGTCTTTATTACCCCAAATTTCCGCACTGCCTTCGCTCACCCCTACCGCCAAGTCGCGATAAAGCCCAATAGTCATACCCGCATCTGTAGCTTTACTACTTGCAAGTTCAAGCTGTTGCGCCGCAATCCACTGCAAGAACAAGTAGAATTTAACGTCTTGTTCGTTAGCGCGCTTAAACTTGGCAACGGCTGGGTTGTGATAGTCTTTATATTCTTGTGGAAATACCGGCCACCCCCAGCTGTCTTTACCTTCAGCTTTTAGGTGCGATTGCAAGGCATCGTACACTGCCAACATATCTAAGCTTTCACCGCCCGCTTCCACAAACGCTTTAAACGCTTTATTTTGTTTGGTGTTTTTACGAAGGTATTTGGCATCATAGGCATCAAATACCGCTTTAAGGGCGGCCAATTTCACATGAGCTACCGCTTCATAGTCTACATGTTCTACACTACGTGCATGTTCCAAGGTAGCTTTAAACTCATCACTGCTTACTACCGCTTGTACTGATGCATCCTCGAAGCCATCAATGGCTGTCACATCGATATACAAATAATTAAGCCAGCGACGTGAGCTTGGTCCATAAGGCGAGCACGCATTAGGGTTTGCAGGGTAAAGCGCGTGAATAGGATTAAGCCCGATAAAGTCTGCGCCCACACCAGCGGCTTTTTCAATAAGAAGAGCTAAATCAGAAAAGTCACCAATTCCCCAGTTCTTTTCACTGCGAACGCAGTAAAGCTGAACGCTTAAGCCCCATATTTTTTTACCTTCTCTGATCTCTTTCGGTGTATAGCACGCTTCTGGTGCCACAATTAAGCGAGAACGCGCAAACTCATCGTCGTCAGCGCTTAAGGCTACATCGTGGTACCCAAGAGGTAAATCCAAAGGTAGGGTTAACACGTATTCATGAAACTCGACATCGTCGATATGCGCCATTGTCGTCATTTCTTGGTCGACTGGAGTAAATTGGTGAGTGAGCACGTCACCATTTTCACAGGTAACCGTTAGCGTGTGGTCATCGTTTACTAACTCGATAGGCAAACGAACTGCTAGGTTGATTTCTTGGGTATTGCGAACTACTTGAACAGGATTTAACGGCGACAACCATACCGACTTTATATCTTGTGTAATTTGCGACTGAATTTTTTCGTCACTGCTGGTGTCATAGCCAAGTGTGTTGAGCAGTTTTGCTTTACTTGATTCTGCGATGGTTGCTGGTTTTCCCCATGCGTCGACGTATTGGGTTTCTATTCCCCGCATTTCAACCAGTTGTTGCAGAAGTTGTTGTGTCATGGTGTGTCATTCCTGTTATTCGGTGAAAAACGCACTCGCCAGAGGTTTAAAGGTGCGTCTGCAAACAAATTTTTAACATTATTCTAGAAACAAAGGCTTCGCGATATGTGAATACGATTGCAATAGCGCTAATTCGTAATTTTGCAACACTTTTGCTTTTTATTTTGCTAATTATGGCATTTTGATCCATACTTTACGTAATTTATTTTCATTTTATTTAAATAATCGGGGTACGTTATGACAATTCGCATCGGTATCAATGGTTTTGGCCGTATTGGACGCCTAGTAATGCGCGCAGCAGCCGAGCGCAACGACATCGAAGTTGTTGCAATAAACGACTTACTAGACACGGACTACATTGCTTATCTTTTGAAATACGACTCTACACACGGTCTATTCGACGGTGAAGTTACAGTAGATAACAATAGTCTAGTTGTAAATGGCAAAACTATCCGCATTACTTCTGAAAGGGATCCAGCAGCGCTTAAATGGGACGAAGTAGACGTTGACGTAGTTGTTGAGTCGACAGGTTTATTCCTGACTAAAGAAACTGCCGCGAAGCATATTGAAGCTGGTGCGAAGAAAGTTGTAATGTCTGCACCGTCTAAAGACGACACGCCAATGTTTGTAGTGGGTGTTAACCAAGAAAGCTACGCTGGCGAAACTATCGTTTCAAACGCGTCTTGCACAACTAACTGTCTTGCTCCACTTGCCAAAGTGCTTAACGATAAATTTGGTATCGTGGACGGCCTGATGACGACCGTTCACGCGACTACTGCGACTCAAAAAACGGTAGATGGCCCTTCAATGAAAGATTGGCGTGGCGGCCGCGGCGCGGGTCAAAACATCATTCCATCGTCAACTGGTGCTGCAAAAGCCGTAGGTAAAGTTATCCCTGAGCTTAATGGTAAGTTAACTGGTATGGCTTTCCGTGTACCTACCCCAAATGTTTCAGTAGTAGACCTTACTGTAAATCTTGCGAAGCCGGCTAGCTACGATGAAATTTGCGCAGCGATGAAAGAAGCCTCAGAAGGCGAGCTGAAAGGTATCATGGGTTACACTGAAGATGCGGTTGTGTCTAACGATTTCCTTGGCGATGCACGCACATCGGTATTTGACGCCACAGCAGGTATCGCGCTTACTGACACATTTGTTAAGCTAGTATCTTGGTACGACAACGAATGGGGCTACTCAAACAAGGTTCTAGACCTTGTGGCTCACATTTCTAAGTAATAAACAAAATATAAAACAAATAGTTAAACTATTTGTTTTAAAATTGAGTTAATCTAAAGGTGCAAACATTATGTTTGCACCTTTTTTGTTGTCTCATATAAAGACGGTTTCCAGCGATGCCTATTTTCCCGTCATCTATTAGTAAGTTAAGTATTCAGTCCAAGGAGGACTTATGTCACCTGTGAATTCAGTTACCGTTAGCGAGTCTAATGGCCTCACCTTTTTAGATGTGGATAACGCTTTCGCCACAGCGCGTATAAGTTTATTTGGTGGCCATATTTTGTCTTTTGTTCCTAAAAGCGATAACAAAGAGCGGCTATGGGTAAGCCCACACGCTTATCTAAATGGAGAGCGTCCAATTCGCGGTGGAATACCTGTTTGTTGGCCATGGTTTAGCGACGACCACGGGAGGGAAAAAGGTTCCCTGCCCTCTCACGGCTTTTTAAGAACCCAAGTGTGGAAACTAATTCATTCAGAAGATACAGAAAGCGGAACAACGATTACGCTTTCGCCAAGCTTTACCCGAGCTGAAGGGTTTGAGAACGATTGTAACGTGACCATGGTAATTACAGTTGGTGAGACGATGGACGTCGCGCTAACTACAGAAAATACGGGGGTTGTACCATTCGAATTTAACTGTGCGCTACATACATATTTCCACGTTGATCACATTCAACATACCAAAATAACTGGAATTGAAGGTCAATATAAAGACAAACTTGACGCTTGGGCGTTAAAAGAAACGCCCTCGCCCTACACCATTACTGGTGAAACAGACCGCATCCACCTTGCGCCAATTGACACGGCCAAAATTGAAGTGGACGGCAGTGTTTATACTCAGGTTGTATCACAAGGCAACGACTCACTGGTTGTTTGGAACCCTTGGCAAGGTGCAGCGTCTATTTCAGACATGGACCCATTTGGCTATAAGCATATGCTGTGCGTAGAAACATCGCTAACTCAGGGAAAGACACTGTCCCCCGGTGCTAGCCACACACTTAAACAAACTATTGTTCCGAAGTAAATTATTTGAAGTGCACGCGCAATTTTGCTGACTCTTCGGAAGGTAGACATTCGCAGTTCACTATCAAGAGATATAAAAAAACCTGCCAATGAGCAGGTTTTTTATTTAAAGGTTCAGCAAATTACTGTTTAGCACCCGCAACAGCTTCTTTTGCTAGCTGCGTAATACGCGCCCAATCACCTGATTCAATTGCGTCGTCAGGGGCAAGCCACGAACCACCTACACATTTAACGTTTTTAAGCGCTAAATAGTCATTGTAGTTGTTTGGACCAATGCCACCCGTTGGGCAAAACGTCACATCAGGGAATGGACCACTGATTGACTTAATGGCTTTAACGCCACCCGAGGCTTCAGCTGGGAAGAATTTCATGTGGGTGTAACCCGCGTCTTTACCCTTCATAAGATCTGACGTTGAAGAAATACCAGGGATTAATGGAATTTCTGCATCCATACCCGCTTTCAACAAATCAGCTGTCATGCCCGGGCTAATAGCGAACTTAGCGCCGGCTTCAACAACGGCTTTCAGCTGCTGTGCGTTGGTTACTGTACCCGCACCTATTAGAGAATCAGGAACTTCGTCGGCAATGCGCTTAATAACGTCGATTGCTGCAGGTGTACGCAACGTCACTTCTAGTACCTTGATCCCCCCTTCCATAAGCGCTTTTGCTAGAGGAACGGCTTTTTCTACATCGTTGATAACCAATACAGGTACAACTGGGCCGGCCGCAAAAATTTCCTCTGGAGAGGTTTTCCATTTAGATGTCATAATTTAGCTCGCTGTATTTTGATTCAGATATGCAGCCGCACCTAATAACCCGTGATCAGGCTCTGCAATAAGATAGGTGGGAATGTCTTTTACGTAATGCTTCATTTGCCCTTTTGCTTCAAAACGCGCTCTGAAGTCGCTGTTTTGAATAAATTCAGGGAAACGGTTTGCGATACCGCCGCCTATAAAGATGCCGCCAGTAGTCGCCATGTTCAGCGCAAGATTACCTGCAAAGCTACCCATAATTCGGCAGAACTGTGTAAGTGTTGCTTCGGCTAACTCACAGGTTCCATTCAGCGCTGCTTCTGTAATTTGTGCAGGCTCAGTAAATACAACTGGCGAAGAAGCGTGATTGGCTAGCGCAGTGTAGATGTTGTGCAGACCACGACCAGACATCACTTCTTCAGCAGAAGCGCGACCTAAGGTAGATTGAAGATGGCGCCAAACCACAACATCGGTTTCATCTACCGGTGCAAAGTCTACATGACCACCTTCACCGTCCAGCGTCTGCCAGCCCGTTGAGGTCATTGTAATATGCTCAACACCCAATCCTGTACCAGGCCCAAAAACAGCGATATTGCCATTTTCTTTCGCAGTGCCTTCGCCAATTTGTACCACTTGCTCTTCGCCCAATACAGGCAAAGAGTGCGCTACGGCAGTGAAGTCATTGATAACGAACAACGCGTCTAGTTTAAGCTGAGAGCGAAGTGCATTTTGAGAAAATGCCCAGCTGTGATTCGTCATCTCAACTTGATCGCCCAATACTGGACATGCAATTGCAATACAACCTTGCGAAAAGCTGTATTCCGGCATGTCGCTAAAGTATTGTGCAATAGCAAGGTCGATGCTGGCGAAATCATTACACATATATTTTTTGATGTCGGCTACACCTGACTCGGTTACCCTTGCAACACGAATGTTGGTACCGCCAACATCAGCCACAAACTTCTGGCTCATTATGCTTGCTCCTGCGTGTAAAACAGTGAACATGCACCCTCTTCTGCACCAGTAAGAATGGCACGCATACCCGCAAACATTTCACGTCCCATTCCAACGTGATGCTTGGCTAAGTTCGCTGGCGCTGCTTCACGTGCAGCTAGTGTTTCCTCATCAACATGCAGGGTAAGCGCACCGGTTTCGGTATTAAGTTCAATGATGTCGCCTTCTTGCACTTTTGCAAGTAGTCCACCCTTATATGCTTCTGGCGTCACGTGGATAGCAGCAGGCACCTTACCCGATGCACCAGACATACGACCGTCAGTAACTAGGGCTACTTTAAATCCACGGTCTTGCAGTACACCTAGCGGCGGCGTTAAGCGGTGAAGCTCTGGCATTCCAATGGCAGATGGACCTTGGAAGCGAACAACAACAATACAGTCTTTATCTAGCTTGCCAGACTTAAACGCGTCATCCAGTTCAAACTGGTCTTCAAACACAACCGCTGGTGCTTTGATATTACAGTGAGGCGTACGAAGTGCTGAGGTTTTAATAACGCCACGACCAAGATTGCCGTCAAGTACACTCAAACCACCATCTGGCTTAAACGGTGCGTCAACACTTGCTAGCACTTCTTTATCAAGGGATTCAGTTGGGCCGTCTCGCCATTCTAATTCGCCGTCTTTAAGCACAGGCTCTTTGGTGTAGAAGTCTAAGCCTTCACCACAAATAGTCTTAACGTCGTTATGTAGTAGACCCGCATCAAGCAACTGTCTAATTAGCAATGACATACCACCTGCTGCAACAAAGTGGTTAATGTCTGCTGAACCGTTAGGATAAATACGGGTAAGTAGCGGAACTGCATTTGAGATATCTGAGAAATCATCCCAGTTAACAATGTAACCAGCAGCGCGCGCAACCGCGATAAGGTGCATGGTGTGGTTTGTAGACCCTCCCGTTGCCAGAAGACCTACAAGGCCATTCACAATGGCTTTAGCATCTACAATGTGACCAATTGGCGTGTAGTTGTCGCCAAGGTCAGTTAGACGAGTTGCTTGAACCGCGGCGGCTTTTGTAAGCGCATCACGCAGTGGCGTACCTGGGTTAACAAACGAAGAGCCCGGTAAATGCAAGCCCATCATCTCAACCACAAGTTGGTTTGAGTTTGCTGTACCGTAGAAAGTACAAGTACCAGCAGAATGATAAGACTGAGACTCAGCTTCTAGCAGTGCGTCGCGACCAACCTTACCTTCAGCGAATTCTTGGCGAACGCGCGCTTTTTCTTTATTCGGTAAGCCAGATGGCATTGGACCCGCGGGAACAAAAACAGTTGGCAGGTGACCAAATGTAAGTGCGCCCATTAGCAGTCCAGGCACGATCTTATCGCAAATACCTAACATCAGCGTGCTATCAAACATGTTATGCGAAAGCGCGATAGCTGCACCCTGAGCGATATTATCACGACTCATAAGGCTTAAGTCCATGCCAGACTGGCCTTGCGTAACGCCATCGCACATAGCAGGAACACCACCAGCAAACTGTGCAACACTGCCAACTTCTTTCACAGCTTCTTTAATAAGCGCAGGATACGTCTCGTAAGGCTGGTGAGCTGAAAGCATATCGTTATAAGCAGATACTATAGCGACATTAGCCTTGGTCATCGAACGAAGGTCGGCTTTTTCACTCGTTCCACAGGCCGCAAAGCCATGCGCTAAGTTGCCGCAAGACAACACACCACGGTGTGGTCCTTGACGTCGTGCACTCTCAATTTTTTCTAGATACGCCTTACGCGTTTCTTTACTACGCTCGATAATTCGTTGCGTAACTTCAGCAATTTTTGGATTCATGTTTGTCTCCTATGGCGCCCACATCAAAGTAACCGGCGCGCGGTTAACTACGGCGGTGATGGGCTTTTGCGCTTCGGTGGCATTTTCAATAGCATCTAGCAGTACTTGCTTTTTCTTCTCGCCTGTTAAATGCAAAAAGATATTTCGACTATTGAGTAACGCTGGTAGCGTTAATGAAATACGTTGATGAGGTGCTGTTGTAGGTTGAACAGCAATGCAGGTTCTGCCGCTGCTCATATCTAAGCCTTCAAGTACTTGCTCAGAGCAAGGGAAAAGCGATGCTGTGTGACCATCTTCCCCCATTCCAAGAATCAATGCATCAAAAGGTTGTGACATGCTAGCCAGATTTGACTCTGCGGCATTTACGCCTTCGTTTGCATCATCAGCATCGCTTTTCAATTCGATAAAACGAGCTGCTGCGGCTTTATTTTGAATTAGATTATTTTTGACTAAGCTGGTGTTGCTGGCCTCGTGGCCCTCTTCAACCCAGCGCTCGTCGGCAAGGGTGATATCAACCTTATCCCACTCGAGTTCGGTTTCACTTAGTTGTTTAAAAAGCGCCAGCGGTGTACGACCACCACTAACGACAAGCGAAGCTCGACCGCGAGTTTTAATACCTGTTTTTAAAATGCTGACTAAGTCTTGCGCAAATGCATCAGTCAGCGCATCAGGTGTTTCAAATGATAGAGTTGTTAACGCCATATTACTTTTTCTTCCCTGTTTTGCTTTCGTACCAGCTGCGATTTTCGCGAGCAAGAAGACCTATAGAGTCTACCGGCCCCCACGTACCTGCTTGATAAGGTTCTGGCGGCTCGCTCGATTGCTTCCACGCTTCAAGAATTGAGTCAACCCACGTCCAAGCTTGCTCAATTTCGTCACGACGAACGAATAGCGCCTGATTACCCAACATCACTTCAAGAAGAAGTTTTTCGTATGCGTCAGGAATACGCTCATCGGCAAACGCTTCTGAGAAGCTTAGGTTTAGCTTGGATTTTTGTAGATCCATAGAGCCTGAGCTGGTTAAGCCAGGTACTTTATTCATTACGGTGATTTCTACACCTTCGTCCGGCTGTAGACGAATAACGAGCTTGTTAGGTGGGAGATTCTTGAAGCTGTCACCGAACAAGTTGTGTGGCTGACGCTTGAAGTAAATAACAACTTCACTCACCTTAGTCGGCATACGCTTGCCTGTGCGCAGGTAAAATGGCACGCCGGCCCAACGCCAGTTGTCAATTTCAGCTTTTATTGCAATAAAGGTTTCAGTTTTACTCTGTGTATTGGCACCTTCCTCTTCAAGGTAACCAGGTACTTCTTCACCTTTAACAAAACCAGACGTGTACTGACCGCGTACCGTGCTTTCGTTAATGTTAAATGAATTGATAGGGCGAAGCGCTTTAAGTACTTTAAGCTTTTCATCACGAATGCTGTCGGCATCTAACGTTGTTGGTGGCTCCATTGCAACCAAGCTCAGGATTTGTAACAAGTGATTTTGCACCATGTCACGCATTTGTCCCGCGTCATCGAAATAGCCCCATCGCCCTTCGATACCTACTGACTCTGCAACTGAAATTTGTACATGGTCAATACAGTTGTGATCCCAGTTTGTTGCAAAAATAGAGTTGGCAAAACGAAGCGATACTAAGTTAAGTACCGTTTCTTTACCTAGGTAGTGGTCAATGCGGTAAATCTGTTTTTCGTCAAAGTATTCAGCAACTTGTTCATTGATAACTTTCGACGATTCCAAATCGTGACCGATTGGCTTTTCAAGCACTACACGAACACTTGAGTCGATAATTTTGCAGCTATGTAGGCCGCGACAAATATCGCCGTAGATGGCTGGCGGCGTTGCTAAGTAACACACCATGGTGCGAGTTGGGTCAACGTGGTCGTCTAAAACGCAGTAACTTTCCACATCTTTCATGTCTACGCATGCGTAATGCAAACGCGCTTTCATGCGTTCCCAAGTTTCTTCACATAAGTTCTTTTCTCCAAACTTAATAAGGTTGGCGTGAACTTCTTCAATATATGCTTCAAGCTCCATTTCCTGACGCGCCACACCAACGATAGTAGTGTCTGGGTGCATCAAGTTAGCTTTTTCTAACTGATATAAAGAAGGCAATAACTTGCGTCGTGAAAGATCTCCCAGCGTACCAAAAAGTACAAAATCACAGGGCTCGTAGGAATTATCCAATACCATATTCGTCGACCTTATAAATGTATATGCTCGCAGCGTATTATAAAATTGTTTACAACACTAACGACTATTTTTACCGTATAGTTAACACCAAATGTAGTAAAATTACAACTTGAACCAACCATAGGATCTGAATCTTTACCATTTCCCTCAGTTTACCCTTATTTACCCTGTGAAAAACAACAAAATTTGTCAAAAAATTACATTTTTCTTGTCACAGACGTCACATTGGGTACTATTACAGGTGTACCTTACAATAAATTGTGCTAACTAATTGCTATATCTGTATGAACATTTTAGAAAAAATCACACAAAATCAAGCGGCATTCAGCAAATCTGAGAAAAAGGTGGCTGAAGTCATTTTGGCTAATCCACAAACAGCCATTCATTCGAGTATAGCAACCCTAGCTAAGATGTCGGATGTTAGTGAGCCTACGGTTAACCGATTCTGTCGAAGGCTCGATACGAAAGGCTTTCCAGACTTTAAACTCCATTTAGCGCAAAGTTTGGCAAATGGCACGCCGTACGTTAACCGACACGTTGATGAAAATGACAGTCCGGATGAATACACGAATAAGATTTTTGAGTCGACTATGGCCTCGCTTGAAGTTGCCCGTCAATCGGTCAACGTCAATGTTGTTAATCGTGTAGTTGACCTGCTGACTCAGGCTCAGAAAATTTCGTTTTTCGGCCTGGGGGCTTCAGCATCTGTTGCTCACGATGCGCTGAATAAGTTCTTTCGATTCAACGTTCCCGTTGTGTACTTTGAAGATATACTGATGCAGCGTATGAGCTGTATGAATTGTTCGGCGGGAGATGTAGTAGTACTTATAAGTCATACCGGTCGTACAAAGAGTCTTGTTGAGATAGCACAGATCGCCCGAATGAACGATGCCACAGTTGTTGGTATTACGTCGGCGGACAGCCCATTGGCTCAAGAGTGCAGCTACGTTTTGTCGTTGGAAGTACCAGAAGATACTGATATGTATATGCCTATGGCGTCTCGCATTGCGCAGCTTACCCTCATTGACGTGCTTGCTACTGGATTCACGTTGCGCCGTGGTAATAAGTTCAGAGAAAACCTTAAGCGTGTTAAAGACACACTCCGGGGTTCACGATACGAAAAGCGCGGCGATTAAATTGCCATTACATTGATCATAGTCGCATTTATTGCCGTAGCAATGAACGGCTAATGAATCCAGAAGAACGCCTAACTGGTCGAGCCAGTTGGGCGTTTTTGTTTATTTCATTCACATTATTGTCAAATTCAACTATTATTCTGTAATAAAATTACGTAAAGCGATTACAGGTATTATCCCATTGTGGAATACCTAACACTCTTTGTCTTTTCTAACTTAGAAACAGCGACGGAATCACATGACCAGAAGAACGAAAATTCTTGCCACCCTAGGACCTGCAACAGACTCACTTGAAAAAATCCAGGCGCTAATAGCGGCAGGCGCGAATACAGTGCGTATGAACTTTTCTCACGGGCAGGCTGAAGATCATATCGAGCGTGCCAAGCGCGTTCGTCAGGCTGCAAAGAACTTAGGTAAATACGTAGCTATCTTAGGCGATCTTCAAGGTCCTAAAATTCGTGTCGCTCGTTTTTCAGAAGGTGCTGTTCACCTAGACGTAGGCGCTAAGTTTATCCTAGACGCAGAGCTTGGCCGCGATGAAGGCAATGTTAACCAGGTAGGTATTGATTACAAAGCGCTTCCTGATGATGTATCTGCAGGCGACATTCTTCTTCTTGATGACGGCCGTATTCAGCTTCGCGTAACGGGCGTTGAAGGTCGCAAGGTGCTTACTGAGGTCACCGTAGGTGGTAAACTTTCAAACAATAAAGGCATAAACCGTCAAGGCGGTGGGCTTTCTGCTGACGCGCTTACCGACAAAGATAAAGAAGACATCAAAACCGCGGCAAAGATTGGTGTTGATTACCTTGCGGTCTCATTTCCTCGAAGCGGTGCAGACCTGAATTATGCACGAGAACTTGCTGAAGCAGCAGGTTGCTACGCAAAAATTTGTGCGAAGGTTGAACGTGCTGAAACGGTAGCTTCTGATGAAGCCATGGACGACATCATTACAGCATCAGACGCCGTTATGGTAGCCCGTGGTGATTTAGGTGTTGAAATTGGAGACGCAGAACTTGTTGGCGTTCAGAAAAAGCTTATCGCCCGCTCTCGTCAACTGAATAAAGTGGTTATTACTGCGACTCAAATGATGGAGTCGATGATTGATAGCCCCATGCCAACGCGTGCAGAAGTAATGGACGTTGCGAACGCCGTACTTGATGGAACTGACGCGGTTATGCTTTCTGCTGAAACTGCCGCGGGTAACTTCCCTATCGAAACGGTTGCTGCTATGGCCCGAGTGTGTGAAGGTGCAGAAACCCATCCAAGCGTTAAAATCTCTAAGCACCGCATGGACCAGCAGTTTTCATCTACTAGCGAATCAATTGCCCTCTCTGCTGTATACGCTGCAAACCACTTGCCAAGCGTTAAAGCGATTGTAGGTTTAACTGAAAGCGGAACTACGCCAACATTGATGTCACGCATCACTACAGCTCTGCCAATTATTGCGATGTCTCGTCACGAATCAACGCTAAATACAATGGCACTTTGCCGTGGCGTTAAGCCGGTTTTCTTCGACTCATCTAACAGTGAACCTGGCAAATTGAAGTACGATGTCATTGCATCACTCAAAGAAAAAGGCTTAGTGAAAAGCGGAGACAGTATCATTCTGACTTATGGCGATGAAATGGAAAAAGTAGGCGCAACTAATACCCTTAAAATCGTAGAAGTCGAATAGCAACGAAAACAACATTAAAGCGAAGCTTAAAGCTTCGTTTTTTTGCCTGAAATTTGTGTGGATATGAAAGTCAAAAATGCCCCTTACGTTCTCAAAATGTAAAGGGCATTTTCAATAATGATGTTTGGGCTAAATTGCCTGTGCGGTATAGCTCTCTGTCTCTTGAGCGATATCGTTCGCATATTGAGAAAGATGGTGGCTAAGGATGTTCTCAGCGCGCTCAACAAACTCGTCACGTTTAAATTTCCAGCCTCTTAAATCAGCTTGTTTTGCCTGCTTAACATAAAAATCTAAGCGTGTTTTTCTAAGCAGATGCGCCTTTTTGGATAGATCAAACTCTACAAGTGATAATGTCTGTTCAACTTTGACGATATCTGCGTGAACTGTGCGTTCAGCGTCATCAGCTGTTGCTTGGCTAATTGAAAGCTTACCCTGCCCGAACAAACCAATTAATGCTATTACAACTGAAACAACTATAGCTGAATAAACCCACTTTAAAACGTTCATGCCTCACTCCTTGACCAATTGTGAACTGCTCATATTCTGAAGAACAACTTATTTGGTAAATGATCTTGGCGCTGAAAAGTTAGTGTATGCCAGTCAGCGCGCTAATTTTAATTACTATGTGTAATTTGATTTTGCAGCTTCTATACCACAATATATTTCTTTGTATTTCAGTAAGATATGAAACAAGACTGCTACTACGAAATGTATTGAAAGAATTTTCTACACACTTTAAGAGAAATTTTCCGTGTCTTTCCTTTAGGCGTAATCAAAGCCCTTCCGTACAAAAGTTAGCGAAACGGCCTCAAGTAAACAGCAGATAAAGAATATAGTGTTTAGTGCCTCTTCGGTGTTACCAAAAAGTTCATTTATTGCGCTAAATATTGCCGTGTGCATAGTCATAAGTATGAGTTGCATTGCTAAGCGATTGTCTATGTAGAAGTTTAAATGTCTAAAATAAAAATAATGCCTTTTGCCTTCTCGTTATTTGACGTTTCCGTTACACCATGGACTACGCCGGCACTATGTCGATGTAATGACCGGCCTACCTTATTTTCGTTAGGCAAGAAAAAAGGGGCGAATGCCCCTTTTTCATTAAGTCGAGTAAAGAAACCATTAGTTCATTGCGGTTTCAGTAACTACGCGAAGGTTGCTTTCAACATCCTTGACATCAGAAGCATTCTTAGCAATTTCTACAGCTAGGTCGCGCTCAGCATCAGAATCAACGTCGCCAGTCAGTGTTACTACACCGTTTTCTACGTCAACATCGATGTCGAAACCTGAAATATCGGTATCCATAAGAAGACGAGTTTTGATTACTGTGGCGATTTTGGCGTCAGTTAACTCGCTTGTGCCTTCGTCAACAGTATCTTCCATGTCATCTGACATGTCGCCTTCCATATCTTTGTCAGAGACAACCGTTAGCTTGTTGTCTACAGACGTTACACCGTCAATATTCGCTACTAGCTCTTCCGCTAGCTTTTTATCAACAGAGTTCTCAACCTTTCCAGTAAGAACGACATTACCGTTTTTAACGTCAGTGTTAATGTCGAATGAATCAAGGTTACCATTGAACAACAGCGTTGCTTCTGCTTTGCCATCAATCCATGCGTCTTTGGCACCTTTCTCCCATTTATTGCTTGTGCTGTCTGTGTCCATGTCACCTGCATATGCAGCTGTAGTCAAAGTTGTAGCAACAATCATAGAAATAAGTGAACGTTTCATAACATTTCTCCTTTGTCGAAACTCGTAGATAGTCATGCCAATTCCTTGCCAAAAAAATAAGATATTGTTTTATATCGTAAATATTCAGTTCCAGGGCTAGTTAAGTGAGTTTTGTTTTGCAAACTTTGCCTTTGTTTGAGAACTTTTTACTTAACTTTGTTAATGCCCAAAACTCGTCAACGTCACTTAAAAAAGCACCTCTTAATTGTACTAGGAAATAACTCTTCGCCGTTGCCCGCCACCTTGTTGCAGTGATACCTAG
Organism: Alteromonas alvinellae; assembly: GCF_902705805.1. Classification (NCBI taxonomy): domain Bacteria; kingdom Pseudomonadati; phylum Pseudomonadota; class Gammaproteobacteria; order Alteromonadales; family Alteromonadaceae; genus Alteromonas; species Alteromonas alvinellae. Next base: position 71,964 of record NZ_CACSIH010000125.1, read on the forward strand.
GTTAAACTTATTTCACAAAGCAGCCGTAGTTATAACGATTCGTATCGCTTCACTGGCTATAGTTATCAATTTAATCTTGCAGACCAAGGTAGCAGGTGAAGCGCCTTCGTTAATTAGACTCAAGGACCAACTAGACATGGATACTGCACTTACTGCTGTTTCAGTCTTATTTATAGCCGTAAGCTGGGCCCCTTTGCTTCCTTCTTCTCATTGGTTAGTAAGAGTGTGGGAATTTCCGCGACTACAAATAGCAGCTATCATTTCTTTGCTAATTGCTGGGCATATTTTTGAATTAACTTATTACTCACAGATTGACATCCTAGCAATAATTATTGTCGCGGGATTAACAGTAAGCCTTATTTATCAAGTTATCTGGATCATTCCTTATACCCCTCTTTATAAAAGAGAAGTTAGGCACGTAGAGGTTGAAAGCGCAAGCCCAAAGCTAAGTGTTTTATCAAGCAATGTGTATATGCCTAATGACGATTTTCGCAAGCTCATTGAACATGTACGAAATAAGCAACCTGATTTTCTCGTAACGTTGGAATCTAATGAGAAGTGGCAGAAAGGCATCAGTGAAATTGAGTCTGAATACCCGTATCGTAAATTTTGCCCACTCGAAAACCTCTACGGTATGCATCTATACAGCAAGCTTCCCTTTGAAGAGGTCTCATTGCGATTTTTAATTGAAGATGATGTTCCGTCTATGAAAGTCAAAATCAATCACCACGGACAAGATATCACGCTATATTTTCTTCACCCAAAACCACCAAGCCCAACAGAAAACACCTATGCGAAGCCCAGAGACGTAGAACTTACGGTTGTGGGGGAAGAAATAGCTAAGACAGAGGGCCCTATTGTCGTCGCTGGCGATCTTAACGATGTGGCTTGGTCACCTACTACCAGAAAGTTCAAGAAAATAAGCGGACTTTTAGACCCACGAGAGGGGCGCGGTTTTTTCAATACATTTCACGCGAAATACCCTTTAGTGAAATGGCCGTTAGACCACGTATTTCACTCGGAACATTTTGCATTGGTCAATATAGAGAAGCTTGAGAGCATAGGCTCAGACCACTACCCGCTTTATACCGAACTAGCGCTAATCACGGACAAGGATTAATATTCAAGACTTTAACTTTAATGAGAGCTACGGTGTTTGACACACCACATGAGGCTATCACACGCCTCCTCACGCTTTTTAAAGTGAGCTAGCCCTATTAGCTTGTTGTCCCGAGGCCAAACCGCTTGGTTAAGCACCTCATGATCTTCTGCCGATAGTTGTTCGCTATCTAACACAATCTCAACCGCTTTTTTATTGGGTTTTATTAATGTGGGGTTAGCTTCTTTGACCAGAGCAGAGTTCACACAAATATACTCTCTCTTAACAGGGTCCCTCACCACGCCGATGTAGTTGTTGTCACAAATTATAGCTGGCCAGCCTTCCGTTATTCTGCTCTGTCCAAACATTACGAGTGTAAAAGCAACAAGAACGAAAAGCGTTAAACCGATAAATTGAGCGCTCAAATCTGGTGCTACACTTACAATAACGCCGACAACAGCAGCGAAAAATATCCAGCCGCCAAATACTCTGCGCATAGCATTTGGTGAGATACCAGATATAACATCAACCACCTTTAATGATTGTTTGTCATAATGTCGAATGAATACAGACGATTGTGATTCCACAGCCTTTGTCCACCAGAAAAAATACGAAATTCAGAAATTAATACGTTACAAGTAAGGCTGAAGATTTACCTACACTCTGAGTGAGTAAAAATCAATAACATGAGATTAGTTCTACTCGAAAGAAAACGTGTTAAGCAATATTTGTAGGAATATTTAAACTATTGAATTGTAATGTTTAACCTACTAACCAAGCATATCAAAATATGTGGGAACGGCAAAGCAATTACGCGCTAGATGCACAGTAAAACAAGACTTATGAAAAGAAACGTCAGGTTAATCTGCAAATTAGAACAAACCACCAAAAATTAACATAAAAAACTGCGGTTGGCCTCCATACATTCGTTTGTAAATTTTTCTCTTCCTTTGCACCTCTTGCTTGCCTTGGCGCCCAACCATTGCTGAAAAATCTCGAACACAGAACTTCAAAATAAAACCTTTGCTTTATAATCAATGAATTACAAAACAGGAACGCTCTTTGCTTCTACGAAAGTATAACGTTCAACGTTTCATTTCGTCGTTATTACAGGTTCAACAAATTAGAAAGGGAGGAAGAGTATGCGTTCACCGATAAGTGCAGTAACTATTGTTAAGAGCAGAACTGAGAAGCTGACCAATTTGATTACTCAGTTAGAGCAATGCTCTCCAACGCCAGATGAGCTAGTTATTGTTTGGATGGCACCTCCTTCTGATTTGTCACTTGTAAGCAGTGACAAATTCGACATTGTTCACAAGTTTGTGACTCAAGATGCTCTTCCGATAGCGAAAGCGCGCAACAAGGGTATGTCAGCGGCCAGGCACGCGAATTTAGCTTACCTAAACGTAGACGCAGTTATTGCCCCATCGCTTTTTAGAGATGGCTTGCTTGCGCTTCGTGACAACACCGTAGTGTTCACATCAGTGGTGTTTTTACCCAACGAGCGCTGTTGTAAGCCCTACCGACAAATTTCAAAAAATGAAAAAGAAATCGGTTATTTAGCAAGTAATGACGACACGTTACCCGAAGACGACAATAACGAAATACCTTCTAGAGATCAGGAAATTAATCATGGAAAGTTTAGTGACGATAGTATTTGTTCTACAGTGTTTTTTATTCGTAAGGCAGACTTTCAGAAAACCGGCGGCTTCGATGAAGGCTACGCGGGTTTCGGACTAAACGACGAAGATTTCTTCACTAACTGTAGAGCATTAGGGTTTTCGTTAGAGCAATTGCCCACGCGAACATTTGCACCACACCGCCCTAATTATCAATGCCCGATAAATCACCTTTTAGACTTTGTTCATAATGCGCAGCGTTTTCACTCGAAGTGGGGATTTTACCCATGTGTTAATGTATTGAACGCGTATGCAGACCAAGGTTTTATTAATGCTGACTTCAAGCAAAACGGCATTAAAATCAAGCACCTCCCCCAGCAGGTAGAGGAAGACACACCAGGAGCTCCGGCCGAGAAGCCAATGGTAACGAACGCTCAGAACAATATCGCGTTCACATCTTTTCATTCCCCAGAGAAAGAATCTGGTCTTCTGAGCACTTCAGCTTAAGCGATCTTGCATTATGGCAAAAAAGCACACGAATTAGATGCTCGCGAGCAATAGAAAGCTCGCGAGCGCAGTAATTGTTAAATATCAAACTTTGCGCCTGAAGGCATCTACTACTGGTTACTGTTGACGCGCTTCTGCAATGGCGCTTGGCTTTTCTTGTTGCCAGTTAAGTCGCATATCCCACTTGAAACGATGTTCAGGCTTAAGCGGTGGCTGTTCGGCATCAATAGTGCTTAACACATTAGTCGCTTTAGTTAGCGTTGCATCGCGACCGAACAAATAGCTTTGCTCTTTCACTATGGTCAAATACGCTTTGTTCAACGCATACGCGCGCTCTGGTGAAGGAGTAATGATGTCGTACACTGACTTGGCGCGTTGCACGTCTTCCACCTTGAGCATGCCTTTTTCATCAAACCATTTGGCCAGCATTTCTCCGTTTTGACGGAACTCATCGCCACCGCCCACGCGCTCCATATAAGTAAGGAACTCGCCTTTTTCCTCGTTGATATTTGGCACATCTTCAATTTCACGCAGGTCTATATAGCCCCACCCTGCTTGTCCGGGAACTTTCCGTGCGAATGAAAATGTTTGGTCAAAGGTTGACCCTACTGTTTTGTGACAGCCGTTACAAAACGCAAGCTCTTGATCGTGCTGTGCGCGAAGTTCGCCCTGCTCATTTTCAATGAAGCCATTAATTGTCCAGCCAAAGCCGTTGTCTATCCCTTTTTCACCTAAGTAGCGGGTTTGGGGCAGCTTTTCAAAATGCTTATCTTTTGCTTCCGCATAATAGGCAGACGCTAAGCTTTCTCTGCTTCTGAACATATGCTTTTTCATGTAGCGCACTTCCTTCATACGCGGCGCGTTATAAATATTCCCGTTTTCATCCACGCCAATGTAGCGCACGGTATGTAAGAATTCTGTACCTTCGGGGTAAAGCATGTGCGCTAGCGGAACATCGCTTGCGTCGCCAACATAATGTGACAAACGAGCGATTTCAGTCACTGAATTGGTAAGTTTTCCGTCTTGGTTTACGTCAAGGTTCAACGCTAATTCGTTGACCGGCGCCGCAGTTAACTTATCCAGATCTTTAAGTGCCATTTCAACCAAGCTTAGGTTCAATGTATAGATAGCCTTGTTATACTTGCCTTTTAGCCTTTGAAAGCTTTCAGGAAGCCTTATCATAGCATCGCCAGTTGACCCGTTAGTCGGCCAAAAAGTACTTGGGAAAGGCTTGTAATTATACGACACCCATCCACTGCCATCTTTAGCAAAACCGTCGCCATCAAATGCCTTGTCAGCAGCGCTCAAGTTTTCAATACGCATGTAGTCTGGCATGGCGTCATTGTTAAGCGAAGCGGTATAGTTGTCTTGCGCTATATATTTTTTAATCGTGGCATCATCAATGCCCGCAATTAGTGATGTACGGTCAATAAACAGGTTTTTCCAGCTGTTTGTTAACCCTACGTCAGAAAATTCGTAGTTGCCCTGTAACGTGCCATCGCCCATTTGATTAGGACGCTTTTCCATTGAATCGTAACTTTGGTGGCATGCATAACATGGGTTGTTAACACCTTCTGTTTTGGTGTAACACTGGGGAGGAATAACCGATTCAGGGTTATACACTTCATCGTGTTCAATATATGCCAGAGCGGGAATAGCATCGCCTTCTTGATAAGGATAAGCGTGTGTGCTGTCGGCCTTTTCGTGAGTAGAAGGAGGCAGTTGCGTGTCAACTGTAAAGCTTGTTGAGTTTTGCTCATAGTTTGACTGATTGTTCACGTCAGTACCCGTGTTATCAGTGCATCCTGCACTGATAAGTAGTGAAAGTAGAATGCCTACACCTGAAGTTATTTTTAACATTTTCATAATCGTCACAACAGAAAAATCCGGGCACATAAGTGCCCGGAGTATTTTTAAATTAAAAAGAAAACTTACTTATCTGCTGGCTCATACATCCAAAGCGTATTGTTTTCTTGGAAACCGTCTTCTCCGATAAGAATACGGCCGTCGTTCATCACCACTACGTTATCTGGTTGAGAAAGCTGTTCAACGTCACAACGCTCGGCGCCAGTTAGGCTTGAACGGTATGTACCGCCCATCACCACAGGTTCAATACGAGAGATGTTATAGCCTTCTTCAAGCTTGGCACGATAAACGCCACCACAGTCTTTAACGCGGGCTGAAAGCTGCATATCGCCTTCACCGTCAATCATTGTGTTGTCGATATCAGCGATGCCGATGTAAAGGTATGCATTCTGTACCACTTCACCTTCGATAGTATCTACACCTTCGACCGCTTCCTTTGCGCGTTTCTGGTTGATTGAGATACCTTCCAGTTTTCTCCACTCTGCGGTAGCCCCTTTGAGACGGGCCGCCGCACGACTCTCTAAGAACGCTACGCGGTTATCCATTGGCTGTCCTGCTGTTACGCTAGAGCCCCCTTCCTCTACCGTTGGATAGGTCGCATCGCCATCAGCCCACGCTTGAACGTCGGCCATAGTAATGTAAGAGCTTTGTCCATCTACGTAGTCGTCGGTACCAATACCATTGTATTCATCAATCCACGCGCGAATAGTCAGGTTATCACCGCTAGCTAATTCCACCCATTCAACCGCAAAACCAGTAGTCGCAGGATCATTCTGACCTGCATCCTGAGTGAGCTTAGCGCCGTAAAGTGTACCTGCCGATAAGTCTTCAGCTGTGTCTGCGACAAACTTAAACAGTACGCCACCCGTATCATCTTGAGAAAGGTAAACCGTTTTGCCGTCAGGCATGACCGTTGAGTTTTCGTGCTCATAACGGCCCATGGCAAAATGCTTAACAATAACCGGCTCATCAGCCAACGGTTCTGTTACTTCCGCAATGTAGCCATAGTTGTAAGGGTTTGGCGCATCTGGCGCCGTCATTTGCCACATACGACCTAAGCGCGCATCTGTAGAAACGGCCTCTGGGTTATTCCAGCTTGGTGATGTTGTCGTATCCACCGCCGAATCAACCACCCACTCTTCTGAAGTAAGCGGTGTACCCCAAGGTGACATTGAACCAAAGCAGTTTGCCGCCGTTCCCCATACTGGCGAGAAATCCAGCATCATGGCTTCAGTTACTTCCCACATACCGAACTCGTCTTTTTCCACTTTCATGCGGCTCATACCGCCAGGAAGCTCTTCCCAGTTCGAGAAAAGGTAACCTTCGCCTTCGGCGGTTGAGATGAAGCCGTTAAAATCAGGCATGTCATTTTCAAGAACTAACTCTTCGCCATCCAACGTGTAGATGTGACCTAAGCCTTCTGGTAGGTCAGTACCGAAAGTGTCGCCCGTTTGTCCGAGTACTTGATATTGACCAATGGCAGAAACCACCAGCTCTTTTTCTTCATCTGAGCTTGGTACAGGTGAATTTGGTAATGTTACTGGCAGATTGTTGAAGTTAGCACCTGCAAGCACGCCCACTGTACCGGTGTTGATAGGCATTGCATTTACACTGGTTGTCGCCGCATTAGTGCCAGACGGGTGCTGAACGTTAAAAAATAAATCGCCTTCGTCTGTTAAGAATATACCGGTCACTTCTGCACCAAGTGGAACCGTAGCGATACGTGTTAGCGTACCTGCACTATCACCTTGAGGACCTTGGTCGCCTACCGGGCCTTGATCTCCTACTGGGCCTTGCTCACCTACAGGGCCTTGTACACCGTCTTCGCCATCGTCACCTTCCAGTGAACAGGCAGTCATCCCTAGTGTTACAGCCAGTGCTATCGCTGAATACTTAATTCCACGAAGAGTTTCGCTTTTCATTATAGTTCCTTGCTTATACTTGTTTTCGATGTTGAGTGGAGGTAAGCAGAAGACTCACCTCAGTAAACGGTCTTAGCGGGCGAAAGTCTGGAGGACATTTGTGACATTCCGGTGACAGTGAATTGACACCAAAATGAAGCTTTATTGACACAAGGGTCTGAAAAAACGAATAAAACAAATGAGAAAATTTACGAAGGCGCTGTAAACATTGGGATTATTGAATGCTCAATCAAGAAAACCTGAACCACTCAGTCAGTTTATGAATTATTTGTTTCACAATACTGGTCAGAGCTTTGTGCCCGTGAACACGACAGGACATAACTGCTTGAAAGTTGGATGGGCTAAAAATGGAAAAAGAGGGTAGTTGGAGAAGGCAATTAGAGAAAGACATAATATAAGCTAACGGGCTACGCATTTCGCTACGGCCCGCTAGCCCGGTCGCTAAGTAATACTTAGTTTAAGACGGTAAGAGGGTGATTATACGTCTTTAATTTATTAACCAGATAATCTTCGAACTGCTTTGCAGTTTGTACATCGCTGCTGCGCTTAGGCCAAACCGCGAGAATTTTATAGTCTAAAGTGGTTAAAGGTTTGAACAATACAAGGTGGTCATGTTCACCCTCGAATACCTTTTCGACCTGATCTAACCGATAAACAACGGCCAACCCTAAGTTGTCATTATCTGCCAAGATACTTTGCGTTCCCCAAGTCGCTACAACGCCCCACTCACCACGCTCGGCTTTAATCACCTGCATTCCATCATGCGCCACTAGACCTGCGACAATATTATCCGATGGCTCTGATACAGAAACGCTGATGTGGGTTGTGGGGTCAAACGCATCAATTCGATAGTGCGTGGTAACGTCGATGCTGTCCGCTTTCGCATCAGACGATGACCACCCTTCGTAGCCAACCTCGAACTCAGCCCGCAACTGAGAGTTCGATACCAATTGGTATTGCGTATTCTCTACATGCTGAAAATGCATAACTGTCTGCGTTGAGGAGTCTTGGGTTTCTTGTTCTGTTAATCGACCTAGCGCACCCACGCCCAACGATTTACCAACTTTAAGCGCGTCTCCACCCCACGAAGATAAATTATGATAGCTATCGTAGCCGTCTTGCCCCACCTCAGGTAATACTACACTGTCGTTCGCTTTAACAAAGACATCAATAGCGTTACGCCAATCAAGATAAAGGCGATAGCCCATTTGATCAGACTCCCAGCCTGGTCCTTCGTAACGCAAAAAGTAAGAATGATCGGTCAATTGCGGAGGCGATGTGAATGAGGTAACTTCTTCAAAAGAAAAACCCTCAGCGCTATATACTGCGTCTTGCCACTCTCCTCCTGTTCTTACGGAAAGTTCAGCGTGCGCCCGATCGTGGAGGTTAACATTCGTAGCTTGCTCAGGTGGCATAAGTTCTAATGACGCACTACTTCCTGGCGCAATGGATGCTGCACCTAGTAACACCGCTTGCCCTTCGCTATTCTCAATCCATTCTGACGGATATTGCTTTAACTTCCACCCCGAATATTGCGGGAGCAGAGATACTTCAAAAATTTGATCGCCGCTACCACCGTCTGCCGAATTTTTCACCTTAACAGACAAAGCCGAATTTATATCCCCTTGTGAGCAACTTGCCAATAATGGCACCAAAATTAGACCTATCTTACTAAATTTCATCACTTTTATGCTCTCCATCGGTTGTTAACGCATTTAACTAATTAACGATATTTATAAACAATATATTGACAAATGCCACCGGTGGCAATTATTTTAAATTTTGTTAACGAGATTTTTCAATTTAGTATGTCGATAAAATTCGTCATACCCATGAACCATTTAGTGAAAGGTAAATTACATGGTCAACTTTAGCCTAGAGGGTAAAACCGCATTAGTGACCGGAGCAAGTCGAGGTATAGGCCAAGCGCTTGCTTTAGCACTCGCCACTTCTGGTGCCTTCGTCATCTGCGCCAGTTCTCGACCAGGTGGATGTGACGAGACACTACGTAAAATTCAAAGTGAAGGTGGTCAAGCCATGGCATTAGATGCCGACCTCGCTGATGCCGACGCCGTGGTAAAACTAGCGCAAGACGCGTTAAACATTAATGGAAGTATCGATATTCTGCTTAATAACGGCGGTACTATTTTCAGAGCCCCGGCTACCGACTTCCCTTTTAACGAGTGGAGAAATGTGCTTGCTGTCAACATCGATTCAGCTTTCCTACTTAGCCAAACTATTGGCAAGACAATGGTAGAACGTGGTCAAGGTAAGATCATCAACATTGCATCAATGTTGAGTTACACAGGTGGCATTACTGTTCCTGCTTACACTGCAAGTAAACATGCCATTGCGGGTCTTACCAAAGCGCTTGCAAACGAATGGGGCCAATACAATGTGCAGGTGAATGCGATTGCGCCCGGCTACATCAAAACTGATAACACCCAAGCACTACAAGATGATGAAAAGCGCAGTGCTGAAATTTGTGCCCGCATTCCAGCTAATCGCTGGGGAGAAAGTGATGATTTAGCAGGTGCGGCGGTATTTCTTGCGAGCGCAGCCAGCAATTACGTTAATGGCCATATCCTTGCCGTCGACGGCGGCTTTCTGGCACGTTAATTAACGAATGGGGGATACAGCCATGAGCGATAAGAGAGCTATGAGCGATAAGAGAGCCATGAGCGATAGAAAAGACATGAGCAAGAAAATAGACACCCGATATGCTATCGGTCGTAAAGAGGCCAATGCTTACAACACGCAAGAATTGCGTGACGCGTTTTTAGTCGACACCCTAATGACACAAGGTGAAGTGGTATGGATATACACCCACTACGAACGCTTTATGCTTGGAAGTGCCGTACCGACAACGTCAGCGCTAACGCTAGAAACCATTGAAGATCAGTTAAAGATGCCGTTCTTTACCGCCCGTCGCGAAGTCGGTGTAATTAATATCGGCGGGCCTGGAACCATTACTGTTTCAGGCACCACTTATCATCTAGATAATGAAGAGGCCTTGTACATCGGACAAGGCAATGAAGAAGTCATTTTTGAGTCGGACAATGCGTCCAATCCTGCCAAATATTACTTAAACTCGGCGCCGGCTCACCACGCCTATCCCTGCAAGAAAATAGGCAGCACAGATGCAAACATCCTTCACTTAGGCAGCCAGGAAACCTCCAACAAGCGTGATATCAAACAGTTACTTATCAATACTGTTGTCGATACTTGTCAGCTTCAAATGGGCCTAACGCGTCTGCATACAGGCTCTGTCTGGAACACCATGCCAGCTCATCAACATGACCGACGCAATGAAGTGTACTTTTACTTTGATATGGATAGCGAAAGCCGCGTATGTCACTTCATGGGCGAACCTCACGAAACTCGCCATATTTTTGTAGCAAATGAAGAAGCCGTGGTATCGCCACCTTGGTCCATTCATTGTGGTGTAGGTACTGGAAGCTATGCATTTATCTGGGGAATGGCAGGTGAAAACCTGGATTACGATGATATGGATAAGTTTCCGCCTTCACAGTTGCGTTAAGCAGCCCTGCTCTAAATAGGTGTAATGATTATGTTGCGGTATATAAAACTCACACTGTCAGCCACGGCCCTGTTGCTAACCTCGGCGTGTTCGCAAAATGAACTGCAAGGCGAAGTCACCGTATTGCGCTTGGGGCATACGTTGGACACTCAACACTCAGTACATAAAGCAATGGAATATCTTGGAGAGCGCCTAGATTACTATTCTGACGGTACAATGAGTGTGGTTATTTACCCGAGCAGCCAGCTGGGAACCGAGAGGGAGATGGTAGAACTGCTGCAGATTGGCTCACTCGCCATGACTAAGGTGTCGGCAAGTCCTTTGGAAGGGTTTGCTCCCGAAATGAAGATTTTTAGCATTCCCTACATTTTCCGCGATAACGAACACTTCTGGCGTGTATTAAACAGCGATTTAGGCGATGAGTTGCTATCTGGTGTTGAAGACTTCCGACTTAAAGGTCTCGGCTATTACGATGCGGGAAGCCGTAGTTTTTACACCAACGATAAACCAATAGAAACACCAAGCGATCTAAACGGGCTCAAAATTCGCGTATTGAACAGCCCTACTGCAGTAGCAACAGTTCGCGCACTTGGAGGAGCTGCAACCCCCGTTGCCTGGGGAGAACTGTACACTGCGCTTCAGCAAGGCGTTGTAGACGGCGCAGAGAATAACCCGCCCAGCTACTACCTTTCACGTCATTATGAAATTGCCCGTTACTACAGCCTTGACGAGCATACCAGTGTTCCAGACGTCATGCTGGCATCGCTGCCGGTATGGGAAAGTTTGAATGAACAGCAGCGAACGTGGCTAACCAAAGCAATGGAAGACTCTGTTGAATACCAACGCGAACTTTGGAAAACATCTACGCAAGCCTCTTTAGAAAAGGTAAAAGCCGAAGGCGTCACAGTTATTACGCCTGATAAAGCGCCTTTCGTTGAAGCGGTAAAGCCTTTTCATAAGAGCTTTGAAAACACGCCAATTGGCGACTTAATTACGCAAATAAAAGCGATGTAACAATGACAATAATACGCCTCATCGATAAAGCCTTAGCCGGCACCCTTATTATTGCCATGGTAAGTATTTTACTTACCGTAATTTGGCAAGTGGCCTCACGTTACGTACTTAAAGACCCTGCTTCGGTCACCGAAGAGTTGTCTAGGTTCATACTTATTTGGATTGGCATCTTAGGTGCGGCCTACGCCTATCGCCAAAACGCGCATTTGGGGTTCAACTTAATTGTTGAGCGTCAGTCTCGTAAAGTGAAACGCCTTCTACTTACCTGCGTTGAGATTATCGTCATCATTTTCTGTGTATTAGTGATGGTGTACGGTGGTTCCGAGCTTGTGTCTCTCACCCTAGAATTAGAACAAATCTCGGCGGCTCTGGGTGTAAAAATGGGCCTTATTTATAGTGTGCTGCCCCTGTCTGGTGGCCTTATCATTGCCTATGCACTGGTAAACATTACTACGCTGTGGCGAAACAACAAAAAGGAGTCAGCGTAATGGAACTGACCGGTATTATCTTAGTCGTCGCCTTTTTCGTATTACTCCTATTAAACGTTCCTATTTCAATCAGCATTGGTGTAGCCACGCTGCTTGCTATGGTAATGAGCATGGACATTGCTCCGGCTACCATTACTATTGCCCAGCGTATGGCTGGTGGTCTTAATAGCTTTGCGCTCTTGGCAATCCCATTTTTTGTTTTATCTGGCCTTATCATGGGACGCGGCGGGATAGCCAAGCGATTAATTGAATGTGCAATGGCGCTTATTGGTGCCCTTCCCGGTGGTTTAGCCTTAGTAAATGTTGTTTCCTGCATGCTGTTTGGTGCAATTTCAGGGTCTGCAGTAGCGACTACGTCTGCTATTGGCAGCTTCATGTTGCCCGAAATGAAGAAAGCTGGCTACGAGCCGAATTTTAGCGCAGCGGTCACTGCCGCTGCATCAACTACGGGAATGTTAATTCCGCCAAGTAATATCTTAATTGTATACGCAATCGCTAGCGGTGGTGTATCCATCGCCGCCCTCTTTATGGCTGGCTATATTCCAGGCATTATGGTGGGTCTAGCGCTCATGCTGGTGTGCTTTATCTACGCAAAAATGAAGGGATACCCGCTATCGCCGCGACTTCCTATTAAAGTAGTTGTCGAAAAAACTATCGCAGCACTCCCTTCCCTATTCCTCATATTCTTAGTGATTGGCGGCATTGTGGGCGGCGTTTTTACCGCTACCGAAGCAGGTGCCATTGCGGTGGTTTACTCATTGCTGTTAGCTGTGGTGTTTTATAAAGAAGTGGATGCGAAAAGCCCTACCTGATATTTTCTTGAAGGCGGCAGAAACGACGGCAATTGTAATGCTGCTTATCGCGGCCTCAACAGCGATGTCTTGGCTATTGTCGTTCGAGAACATTCCGCAAACTTTAAGTAACGCATTGTTGTCGATAAGCGATAACCCATTACTTATTCTTCTCTTAATCAACCTATTGCTTATCGTAGTTGGTGCATTCTTGGATATGACACCTGCCGTACTTATTTTTACGCCCATATTTTTGCCGGTGGCCTTAGAACTTGGAATGAGCGAACTGCAATTCGGCATCATGCTCGTACTCAACCTGTCTATCGGATTGTGCTCACCGCCCGTCGGCGCCGTACTTTTCATTACCTGTGCCATTGCCAAAACCAAACTTGAGAACATCATTCGACCGCTAATACCTTTATATGTGGCTATGTTTGTCGTTCTTATGCTAGTTACGTATGTCGCATGGTTCAGCGAAGCGCTACCACGTGCACTAGGATTTTAGTAAGGTAGAATCATCAAAACTGAAAGGTGTGGTCAGGCGGAGTTTGATCACACGAACTTTCACTTTTGAGTAACAAAAACATATTGCCCGTATTTGTGTGGTAATATCGGAAGTAACGACATAATAGCGCGGAAAAACAGAGAATTATGAACAAGCGCCCGACTATCAATGATGTTGCAGCCCTAGCAGGTGTATCAAAGCGTACCGTGTCACGCGTCATTAACGGTGCGACCAATGTGGGAAAAGCAACACGTGAGCGCATTGAAGCGGTCATTCAAGAAACGGGGTTTGCCCCTGACAAGCAAGCGCGTGGTTTAAGTACTAGCCGCTCTTACTTGATAGGCTTGATTTACGACAACCCCGATGCCTTGTATATCGACCAAGTGCAAAGAGGCGTGTTAAGCATATGTTCTCAAAAGGGTTATGAGTTAGTTGTGCACCCTTGTAGTTATAATGCCGACGGTTTTGTAGAAGACTGTATTAACTTTGTACGTCGTTCAAACATAGACGGTGTCATCATATTGCCACCGGTATCCGAATCGAAGTTATTAGCCGACGCACTGCAGCAAAAGAGCATTAACTATGTGCGAATGGCGTCAGTAGATTTAGATGACCATCAAAATATCGTAGTGAGTGACGACAGAGCTGCTTTAAGTGATTTAGCGCGCTATATGGTTTCACTAGGTCATAAAGACATCGGTATCATCAGCGGTCCGCAACAGTATTATTCCTCAAAAGAGCGTTTGGAAGGCTTTGTTGAAACCCTTAACGGCCTGGGTGTCGATGTACCTAAAAACAGGGTAATTGAGGGTAAAAACAGCTTCGAAAGCGGTATAGAATGCGCGCGTCAATTGCTTATTCAGTCACCACGAGTCAAAGCTATTTTTGCAAACAACGATGAAATGGCAGCAGGCGTATTGAAAGTGGCTCATGAAATGGGAATAACCGTACCTGACGAACTATCCGTCGCGGGGTTCGATGACAACCTACTTGCTGCCCGTGTAATCCCTGCCCTTACGACTGTTCAACGTCCCGTTGGCGATATGGCAGCTATCGCAGCGCGTAAAATCATCGCGCACATCGAAGGCAGTGAAGTTAGTGAAACCGAAACGTATCTGGTCAAACCTCACCTAATTATTCGCGATTCAATTAAAAAAGTGTGATTTTTTACAATGAAGTGTTGCTAACACTTCTTTTTCGACCTATTATGCCACCGGTGGCACTACAATAAAAAAGAATGTTAAAAATAAACAATTTGTAAACAGAGCGTAAAAGGCAACGTTTTCTAATCTATCGCTCTTTTTAAATACACAGTGCTTATTTAACAACGCTTAGCGGTTAAATAAGCCGTAAAGATAAAGCAGGACTTGTAATGGACGTTAAAACACAACTAGTTAAAGTGCATAATAACGATAACGTTGCGGTTGCAACCTGCCCTATCGTGGCTGGCACTTACATCGCTGAATATGACATTACAGTTAGCCAAGACATTCCTACTGGCCATAAAGTTGCCTTAGTTACCCTGTCAGACGGTGGCGACATCGTAAAATATGGTTTCAGCATTGGTGCTGCAACAAGCCAAATTAATGCTGGTGAACATGTTCACAGCCATAACGCAAAGACTAAGTTAAAAGGCACTGATCAATACGTTTACGCGCCGTCAAATACCGCTTCAAAACAAAACCATCTTACTTCTGGGTTACAGTTCATGGGCTACAGAAGAGAAAATGGAAAAGTGGGTATTCGCAATGAAGTATGGATCATCAATACCGTAGGCTGCGTAAATCGAACAGCAGACCGTATTGCCAACGAATGTAATCGCCGTTTCGCTAGCGAGTGCGACGGGTTCCGCGCATTTACCCACCCTTTTGGCTGTTCTCAGCTGGGCGATGATTTAGATGACACGCGCACTATCTTAGCCTCTCTCGCATCTCACCCGAACGCTGGTGCGGTGTTAATTGTAGGCTTGGGTTGCGAAAACAATCAGCTTAAGAGTTTACTGCCTCACGTTGATAAACCGGCAAATCGGGTTCGCTTCTACAACGCACAAGAAGTGGTAGATGAGTTAGAAGAAGGCGTCAATGCGGTTTATGACTTGTTAAAAGTAATGGCTAATGACAAACGTGAGCCTATCGACGCTAGCGAATTAACCTTAGGCATGAAGTGTGGTGGTAGCGACGCTTTTAGCGGTATTACTGCCAACCCAACAGTAGGGCGTGTTACCGATTTAATGTGTAATATAGGTGGCTCGGTCATTTTAACCGAAACGCCAGAAATGTTTGGTGCCGAGCAGCTCTTAATGAATCGCGCTAAAAACAAAGACGTATTCGAGGCGTTTAACTCGCTGATTGATGAGTTTAAGAACTACTTTATCGCCCACAACCAACCTATTTACGAAAACCCGTCTCCAGGCAATAAGGCAGGCGGTTTAACCACGCTAGAGGAAAAGTCTCTCGGCGCGGTTCAAAAAGGTGGAACGTCTACTATTCAGTCTATCTTGCAGTATGGCGAGCCAAAGCAAGACAAAGGCTTAAGTTTATTACAAGCACCTGGTAACGATGCCGTTAGTTCAACGGCGTTGGCAGCATCGGGCGCACATATCGTTTTATTCACCACAGGCCGAGGCACGCCCCTTGGTTTTCCTGTACCCACAGTCAAGATATCGTCAAATTCAGATATCGCTAATAAGAAGCCACATTGGATAGATTTTAACGCTGGACAAGTTCTGGAAGGCGTATCTATCGATAAGTGTGCCGAAGCGCTACTCCAACATTGTTTGGCAGTGGCATCTGGTCAACAAACCTGCAACGAGAAGAATGGCAGCCATGAGATTGCTATTTGGAAACGTGGCGTCACCCTCTAAAAGAGAGCGTTATGGAATCGATATTATTACATGAAGATAGACTTTTTCCTGCCGATGAAGCAACCCGAAGTGTTGCAAAGGCGCTGTATAAGGAAATTCGAGATCTCCCTATCATAAGTCCACATGGCCATACTGACCCACGTTGGTTTGCACAAAACAATAATTTCACCAATGCAACCGAGTTGTTTATCACCCCTGATCACTATGTGTTCAGAATGCTGTATAGCCAAGGTATTAAATTAACCGATATTGGTGTGCCACGTTGGGACGGCGGCGAAACGGAAAAGGATCCACGTAAAATTTGGAAACTTCTGGCAGATAACTATCATCTATTTGCTGCCACACCATCGCGTTTGTGGTTAGACACTGTATTTCACGATGTATTTGGTTTGCGAGAGATGTTGTGTAGCGACAACGCAACGCATTATTACGACCACATCACTGCGCAGCTTCAAGGGGATGACTTTAAACCCCGTGCACTGATGGACCGCTTCAATATTGAAGTGATTGCTACCACCGAAGGCGCGCTTGATGCCCTTCCCCATCACGCAGCGATTAAAGATACACCGTGGGCAAAGCGGGTTATCACCACCTTTAGACCTGATGATGTAGTCGATGCTTCACGCGAAGATATTGTTTCAAACATTGAGAAACTTGGTGAGCTCACCGGTGAAGACACTGCAACCTGGCAGGGCTACCTGAACGCAATTCGTGCACGACGTGCCGTCTTTAGAGAACACGGTGCAACAGCAACAGATCACGGACACCCAACGGCGAACACAGCTGATTTAAGTGAAGCTGAGTGTATTGCTTTATTCGATAAAGTAAGAAGTGGAAACAGTAACCCTGAAGAGCAAGAGCTATTTAGAGCGCAAATGCTTACCGAATTAGCGGGAATGAGTGCAGAAGACGGCATGGTGATGCAAATTCACCCTGGTTCGTTTAGAAACCACAACAGTCAGCTCTTTACACAGTTTGGTCGCGATAAAGGCCACGACATTCCAATGCAAACAGATTTTGTTAAAGCGCTTCGCCCGTTACTCGGTAAATACGGTAACGAGCCTAACCTCGACATTATTCTATTTACATTAGATGAAACCACGTACAGCCGTGAATTAGCACCGCTTGCAGGCCACTACCCTTGCCTGAAACTTGGTCCTTCTTGGTGGTTCCACGATAGCCCTGAAGGCATGTTGCGCTTTAGACATCAAGTGACAGAAACCGCAGGTTTCTTCAATACTGTTGGTTTTAATGACGATACGCGCGCGTTCTTGTCTATTCCTGCACGTCATGATGTTGCCAGACGCATTGATTGTCGCTTCCTTGCACAGCTAGTTGTGGAGCACCGCATCAGTGAAACAGAAGCGGCCAGCATTGCAAGAAAACTCACTTATGATTTTGCTAAACAAGCGTACAAACTGGGGTAATCATGACAAAGCCGTTATCAATTTCAACGCTACCTCTTTTAAGTGACAGCGTAAGTAAACCAAATTACGATCTGGAAGCAACCGGTTGTGGCATTGTGCATATTGGTCCAGGCGCCTTTCACCGTGCGCACCAAGCGTATTATACCGAAAAGGCGCTGGCTTATGGCGGTGACTGGCGCATTCACGGTGTGTCAATGCGCAGCGCATCTCTTAAAGAAGCGTTGAGTACACAAGACAATCTCTATGCGTTGTGTATTGTTGATAACGAGCCTGAAACCCACATTATCGGCGCAATTAAAACCCTTTCTACACTAGCACATGATCGTGAAGACATTGTTGCTGCGCTGGTGAACAAGCAAACTAAAATTATGACGCTTACCGTGACAGAAAAGGGCTATTGCCTTAATGCGCAAGGTCATCTAGATACTGATCATCCGGATATTAAAGCTGATCTAGTCACGCCAGAAACACCGGTAAGTGCAGTTGGCCTAATTGTTCAAGCGCTGGCACAACGTAAGCAGGCAGGCTATGCAGATATTACCATTATCAGCTGTGACAACGTGTCAGACAACGGTAAAAAGCTGCAAAAAGCGGTGACCGAGTTCGCCAATAAAACGGATGAATCACTCGGCCAATGGATCAGCGAGAACATCGCCTTCCCCTGCACTATGGTTGACAGTATTACGCCGGCAACTGAAGACAGCTTTAAAGCCAACGTTGCCGCTGAGCTGGGCTTAACTGACAACTGGCCTATTCAGCGTGAGGCTTTTACGCAATGGGTGGTTGAAGATAATTTTTCTGGCCCACGACCTGCTTGGGATAAAGTTGGCGTTACTTTTACTCATGATGTGAGCTTCTTTGAGAAAGCTAAGCTTCGCATTCTAAACGGCACACATTCAACACTGGCCTACATAGGGTTATTGCTTGGCAAGGAAACCGTATTCGACGCAATGCGTACCCCAGCCATAAAGCAACTAATTCAAACCATGTTGAAAGAAGAAATTGTTCCGTCTCTATCCAGTGATAACGAGAATGCCGATAGCGGAACACAAGACTTCGATCTGAACGCTTACGCACAAGACATTGTTAAGCGTTATGAGAATAAGCATATTCGCCACCTGTTGTCGCAAATTGCTTGGGATGGGTCACAGAAAATCCCATTTCGAATTCTCGACACAGTACGCGATAACCTAAAAGCAAAACGAAATATTGATTTGCTCTGCAGTGCCGTTGCGGCCTGGTGCCTATTTGTAAACAACAAGGCACGTTTAAACGAAACTATCACCGACCCGCTAGATAGTATGTTAAGGGCCACAGCAAAATCGGTAGACTTTCAGGCAATAGAACTTGCTAAAAAATTGCTATCTCTTGAAACCATGTTCGCTGAACTGTCGGTAAACACTACGTTCAAAGAAAAAGTGCTCGAAAAAGTTAATCAGCTGCTTAGCATTTTATCGCACGAAAACAGCAACGAAGGTCAGCAAGGTTCTGCTCCCACTACGTTAACAGAAAGTTCGCTAGATTCACTAAAAGGAACCGCGTGATGAAAAGTACCTTTTCCATGCTTAAAGGCGCCCCATTACTCCCTATTATTCAGCCTAAATCTGTTGACGAGGGGCTTCACCTAGCAGAAGCAATTGCAAATAGCGGCCTGTGCAACATAGAAGTAGTGAAACGCAGCGACGCAGCATTTGAAGCCCTGTCAGCGATTAGAAAACAGTTTCCTGAACTCGTTGTGGGCATGGGCACATTGTTAAATCGCAACCACGTATTTGAAGCGTTGGATGCAGGCGCGCAATTTTTGATAACGCCCACAAGCTCAGAGACATTGCTCGATACACTGATTGCGTCTAATGCACCCTTTTTGCCAGGTGTCGCTACGCCTGCCGATATTCTTTTGGCGCACCAAAAAGGCATTCGCGAAATGAAGTTCTTTCCTGCGAGTCTTAGCGGCGGAACACCTTTTCTTAAAGCTATTTCAAGCGTATTTAGCGATGTTTCCTTCTGCCCTACCGGCGGCATTAATGGCGACAACGCGAATGAGTATCTCTCGCTTGGCAATGTTCGAGCAGTAGGCGGTACATGGATGATGCCCAAGGCAGCTATTGAAGCACAAAATTGGCAAGCGATTACTTTGGCATGCCAACAAAGCCTAACATTATTTGATGAGGCCGCGGCATGAGCATAGTTGATACCAAACAAAGAATGGTTATTTTTGGCGAGTGCATGGTAGAGCTTCGAAGCACTCAGCGTGAATCATCAGCTACTACGTGTGATGAAAACACAGATAATAACCTTATGGCGAAAAGCTTTGCTGGCGACACCTACAACACTGCGGTTTATTTAAAGCGCTGCTTGCCTTCATCTTCCATTAGCTACTTAACAGCGATAGGTGCTGACTTTTTAAGCGATGAGCTGCTGTTTAAAATGGGTGAGCACGAAATTAACACTGATTTAGTGTTTCGCTCGTCGTCGCGTAACCTTGGTCTGTATATGATCCGCAACGACAACGAAGGTGAAAGAACCTTTGCATATTGGCGCAACCAGTCTGCGGCAACACAGACGCTCAACATCATGAAGGGCGCCGAGTTTGCGTGTGACTGGTTTTATTTGAGCGGTATCTCTATTGCCATTTTAGACGACGAACAGCGTGCTACACTATTCGAACTGATTTCGTCCCTCAAGGCCAAAGGCAGTAAGATTGCCTTTGATCCTAATTATCGAGCTCGTCTTTGGTCATCTCAAGAAGATGCCAAATACTGGACGGGTAAGGCATATGCTGAAGCAGACTTGGCGTTCCCAGGTGCAGACGACCATTTAATGCTGTTTGGCCACACTAATGCTGATGAAATATTTAGCTATTTAGCCGACAAACAGATTGAAGAAATCGTTATGAAAAACGGGGCAGTTGGCGTTCATATACTCCGCCAACAAGAGCAATGTATTGTGCCTGTTGAGCGTGTTGAACAGGTGGTTGATACAACGGCTGCTGGCGATGCATTTAATGGCGGTTATATGGCCGCTCGACTTGCAGGTAGAAAGCCTGTTGAGAGCGCGAGCTATGGTGCAAAAGTGGCAGCGACTGTGATTACCTATCCCGGTGCCATTATATCAAGTGATGCCTTTACTAATCACATACCGTCGCTATAGTCGGTATGTGACCTTCCCTTTTCTCTTCCCTCTTCCCTCTTCCCTCTTCCTCAATAATCATTCGCTACATACACAATTGGTAAAGATGCCTTAGCAAGTTAGCTAAGATAGGTTGTAGTGCGTTAGTTTAAATAAGCGCGGCACACCACAGATTGGCGCACCACTTTGTTTAGTTTGATTTATAGAGTGTCTCGATAAACGTATTTTGCCAGCGGATGCGCTGTTGCTTTTAGCTCTCGAACGAATATCTGCGCCATTTTTGCAGCACCGACTACATTCAAGTGAGTGTCGTCGTTCTTACCTTCAGGGTAGCGCGTATATAAGTCGGCAGGCACCTTAATGAAGTAATGGTTACTTTTAGGTTCACCAATCTGAGCAAGAAAGTCACAGGTTAGTGTATTCATAGGAATAAATGGCACGTTAGCTTGCAGTGCTACTTTCTTCGCAGCATCGGCATACGCCAGCAACGTGCGTTTCAACACGCCTTCCTCGGTGAAATGACGCCTGCAAATACTACTTGCAATAATAACTGATGCGCCTCTCGCTTCAACGTCTTGCACAAACTGTTTCAAATAAGCAGGATAGGCATTTTCCGGGTCGGCATAGCGAGCGGGGTCCGACTGTTTTTGATCGTTGTGACCAAACTGAATTACCACAAAGTCACCTTCAGAAAGATCAGATAACAGCACTTGCCAACGCCCTTCGTCCACAAATCGCTTTGTGCTTCTGCCGTTAGCTGCGTGGTTTTTAATATTTATATTTGGAAGCATGAATTCAGGAAGTAATTGCCCCCAACCACGTTCTGGATATGACAACATTGGCTTGTCTGACATGGTTGAATCGCCAACCAAGTGTAGTGTAACCGGCTTTTCGTAGGGTGGAGCTTTTACACTCCCTTCGTTCTCTGCAATTCCAGCACTTTGTTCCTTAGCAATGTGAGCATTTGAGCTAGCGAGAACAAAAGTGCTTAAATGAGACACGTAGCTGCTTTGAAGAACCGACGTACTTTCTTGGCCTGCCAATGCAAGAGTACTCGATACAGCAATGATGCTTGCAAAACTGTAGCGAAGCGCGTTGAATATTTTCCCTGTGGTGGGTTTACTTGAATTTTTCACACCTTTTCTCCTTTTCAATATTTCTATTGTTGCGATGCAAATTGCTCAAAAAGTAAGGTAGAGGCGTGCTGAACTCCTCCCGGCCTACACTTTTTGCACATAAAAAAGGCCATCATTACGATGGCCAAACACACCCGTCTTCACGGAACACAACATTTAATTATTATCTCAGGCTGGCCAACATAATTGCCCGGCCTGTTTTTTTACATAGTATAACGAGCGCCCAAGAAGAACTGACGGCCCGTGTGGTTGTACTCACGTACCAAGTTCAAAGAGCCATCACCCGTGGTAAACAAGCGCTCGTACTCATCGGTAAGGTTAATGACTTCAAAGGTCAACGTTAGCTCGTCGTTTACGTTATAAAATGACGAGAAATCCACCTGCGTAGGCCCTGTCGTACCGTGCGCAACGTTACCATTGCTGCCAGTAAAGTCTGTCAGGTAATCGTCGCGTTTGTTAACTGACACACGCGCACCGTATTGGTCTGTTTCGTAATACACCGTAAAGTTGTACGATGTTTCACTCATACCTTCGATGTCGTCAGCGTTAACGTGCGTATAGTTCGACACGATACCCATGTTTTCGAACAGTCCTGGTAAGAAACTTAGCGGCTGCTGATAAATTAACTCATAACCGCTTACACTTCTGTCTTCAGCGTTAATTGGACTGCTATGCTCGTATGGAATAGTGCGTGGGTCTAGCGCAATTACAGGGTCAAACTGTGCATCGTTGTCGATAAAGTCGTAGTAAGCACTGTCGACTAAACGCTCTTCTGATGCGCGAACAATCCAGTTATCAATGTCTTTGTAGAACACTGTTGCTGCTAGTAGTGCTTCGTCATCGAAGTACCATTCAACACCAAAGTCAACGTTGTTCGACGTAAACGGATCAAGGAATGGGTTCCCCACGCTCACCGAGCCGTTAATGTAATCAAAGCTTGGGTTACCAGGGTTTAATGAGTTCAGGCTTGGGCGAGTCATAGACTGTGTTAAGCCAAGGCGAACAACTACGTCATCAGTTGCTTCAAGCGCTAAGTTAACTGCTGGCAAAAAGTTATTGTACTCGTTTTCGATTTGTACCGTTTCGCCTTGAATAAAGCCTTCAGAGGTTGTAGTTGTTTTCACATAACGCACACCGTAATTAGCGCGAAGTAACATGTCGGCAATCTCATAGCTCGTATCAAGCTCAAGATACATTGCTGATGTTTCTTCGCCTACTTGCCAGCTTTGTGCAGAACGCGGTGTCCAAACAACATCTAACAATTGGCTATTAATAGCGTCAAAGTCGGCAACAAGGAACGGGTCAAGAGGGCCATCAAAACCACTTCCGAAATCGTCTACCGGCATAATTTCAGCAAAACCTACTGCCGAGTCTTGATCTGGGAAGCCATTTATTTGCTCTTCACTGTAGGTTACAACACGATCATTGTAGGCAAAGCCAGCCTTAATAGTGACTTCATCACCTAAGTATGTCGCATCAAATTTGACCGTGTCGTTTTCACGCAATACATCAGTAGCACGTAATCGGCCATCGCTTAGATTATAGTTGCTTGCATCGTTAACATCGTAACCGTAAGTCACTTCTGGCGCGTTGCTGTTATTGCTAAAGTCAAAGCCGTAGCTGGTTTCTTCCAGCAGCGTCATATTGTAACGATATTGCTCTGAACGAGCGTCAGACTCTGCTGTACCGGCCATCATATCAAGTTTAAGGTTTTCACCAATAAACCACTCGCCAGAAATTACGAATTGGCTAAAGTCTGTAGTTGATTCCTGTAAACGGCTTTCAATACGCGATTTGATACCGTCGTACGTACCAGCCAGCACCTGTTGACCATTAGGATGAACAGTAATAGAGGTAGGCGTAATTTCTTCGAATGTACTTCTGAACATGTGGAAGAAGTTATACATGGTACGGGTGTTATCAAGTTTGGACACTAAACCGTCTAGCGTTAGTGTGAAATTATCTGTTGCAGCCCACTGAATTGAACCGGTGAAGCCTACACGCTCTTGATCATTACCAAAGTAGTCAGGTCTAGGTAAACGAGGAGTCCATAAACAATTAATCGGGTCTACCGACTCACCTTCATACTGGCAATCATCTACGTCAGGTGTGCCGTTAACAACCGTGTTTGATGTATCGCCAAAGATGCCACCACCATCACGAACTGGAGTAGTCCAACGAACTGTACCAAAACCTTCCTGTCTTACTGTACGCTCTGAGAACGCTGCCGAGAAAAGCACACCGACTTTGTCGTCAGCGAAACGGTTGCTGATCATGAAAGCGGCGCGAGGATCGGTCTCTTCTGTAATGCTGTTATAGCCGCCTTGAAGAGATGAAACGAATTTAAAACCGTCGTAATCAAACGGCTTTGCCGAGTACAGATCAACCGTACCTGCAATGCCGCCTTCTTCCATAGAGGCGGTAGGAGATTTTTGAATATCTACGCGGTTGAACAATTCAGAAGCGAAAATGTTAAAGTCAAAGCCACGTCCACCGTTTACACCGCCACCTGAGTCAGTGCCATCTGTACTTGCTGGCACTTCCATGCCATTAAGTGTTGTGCGGGTAAATGAAGGGCTCAAACCACGCAAAGTAATTTGGCGCCCTTCTCCACCTTCACGAGAAATGGCTACGCCGGGTACACGTTGAATTGACTCAGCAATATTTAAGTCCGGGAATTTACCAATGTCTTGCGCAACAATTGATTCTTTACTGTTAACTGATGTTCGCTTTTCCATCAGTGATTTATTAAGTGATCCACGAAAGCCTGATACTTCAATGACTTCCATATTTTGCGCTTCGGTTTCACTGGCTTGTTCGTCTGTGGCTTCTTGCGCATGAATATGTGCGCCTGACAACGCTAGCGTAACAAGAACAGCGAGTTGCTTTTTCTTTGGTAACATTGTTGTTTCTCCGGTTTTTATATTTATAAGAGACGCGCATACTGACAAAAGGTGAAGATGCTTTTGAAACGTGCGTGAACTATTCAAATTTACACAAATTCAACATTTATCGTATTTAACCATTTCACTCCCCTTTATGCCACCGGATAACATTTTGGTGATTAATATCGCCAATGCTTTACTTTTTCCGATAGCACGTCTTGGCTGTTAAGGAAGCGAAAACGCGTCAATTCTAATTCATTCTCTATAGTGGTCTCGTAAACCACCAAAACCTTGATTGAGAAGAGTTGCAGGGTACAGCTATGTTTTCTAATTAACGCAAAACTTCTCTTCGGCAATAATGTAAACCTCGAAAACAACACTCAAGCTTTACATGTGATTTACATCCTAAACAGTTATGCTACCGGTGGCAACAATTTTGTTAAAAAAATTTACAATAAGTAGAAATTTGATATGCAATAATGAAAGAAGAAGAGACTATAGAAACTAACCCAAGCGGGATGAATATTTTAATTAAAACATTTAAATACAGTTATTTACGTCACATTTAACACTTTTCAAACGCGTGAAATAAAAGTTAAAAAATGTAAATAATTCCGTTGACATATGAGCAAATAAAAACCATTATGCTACCGGTAGCACAGAGTGTATTTACAATGTTATAAAAATAAGGGTTTGTTATGCTAAAAGGTATTCTACGCGCAGCTTCCGTGGTAGCTTGCACGGCGTTTGTTTCTTCCGCTGCTAATGCAAATGATTGGGTACAAATGCCTCTCGACAACACAAAATCATGGTCTATGAGAATGATAGAGTCTGAGATGGTGCGTTTCCCAGAAGCTTGGCAAATCGATTGGGATGAGAAGCCACAATGGGATTACGTTCACGGTCTCAACCTTCTTGCCATAACAGAAGTCTATCAAGAAACTAAAGATCCCCGTCTCCTGTCTTATGTAAAAGGTTACTACGACATGTTGGTTCAACAAGACGGAAGTATCAAAACCTATGATATCAATAAGTTTAATATTGATATGGTTAACCCTGGTAAAGTGCTGTTTTTCCTCTATGAAGAAACCGGCAACCCTAAATACAAAAAAGCCGCTGACCTACTTAGAACGCAGCTTACTACTCACCCACGTACCGAGCAAGGTGGCTTTTGGCATAAGAAACGCTACCCAGACCAAATGTGGCTTGATGGCCTATACATGGGGGCCCCCTTCTACGCTGAATACATTGTTAAGTACGGCGATATGAAAGAGCTAGACGACGTATTTTTGCAATTTGAACTCATTGAAGAGCACCTTTACGACGAAAAAACAGGCCTCCCCTTACATGGCTGGGACGCATCTAAAAAGCAAAAGTGGGCTGATAAAGAAACAGGTCTTTCTCAACATCACTGGTCACGTTCGCTAGGTTGGTATGCTATGGCAATGGTGGATGTGCTAGAAGTAGTTCCTGCCGAACACCCAAAAACACCGTGGTTACAAGGGCGCTTTAAAGCGTTTATCGACGCTACGCTTACCTATCAACATAATTCAGGCACTTGGTATCAGGTTACTGACTTGGGAAGCCGTGAAGGAAACTACCTTGAAGCATCAGGTACAGCAATGTTGACCTACGCTATGGCTAAAGGTGCAAGCCTTAAGTTTCTTCCTGAGGAATACAAAGCTCATGCAGAAAAAGGGTTTGCTGGACTTCTTGATCAAATGATTTCGGTTAATCCAGAAACTAACGTTATCAGCCTTGAGCAAGTTTGCGCTGTTGCTGGTCTTGGTGGAAATCCATATAGAGATGGTTCATTCGACTACTACATGAGTGAGCCAATCAGAGCAAACGACGCGAAAGGTGTAGGCCCATTCATTCTGGCTGCACATTATTTGAATAAGTAAAAAGCGCTAAATCGTTAATAAAAGGGGTATATGATGGTCCGACCTAACTCACCGAATGCCAGACGTCACTTCTTAAAGTCTGGTCTCGCCACCACTGTAGCAGCTTCAGGGATAGCTGTAGGCGTTCCTACATTCCTATCTGGATGTGCAAATGTGACCGAAACGGGAAGGACTCAACGCCAGTGGGACGCTGAAGCAAACGTTATTAAAGGGATGATAAAGCGCCCCACCTTTGCAAAGCGCGAAGCTAATGTTACCGACTTTTTAAATGAAAATGGCAGTGATTTTAAGCAAGCGTTGCATGACGCTATCTCTCAAATAGCGAGCCAAGGCGGCGGCAAAGTAGTAGTTCCAAAAGGTAATTGGCTATGCAAGGGCCCTATCCACTTACAATCCAATATAAACCTACATGTTGAACTAGGCGCAACGATACAATTCTCTACTAATCCTGATGATTACAAACCCTATGTGTTTACTCGTTGGGAAGGTATGGAATTGATGGGTTACTCACCACTTATTTATGCGTATGAGCAAACCAACATTGCTATTACCGGCAAAGGTACGTTAGACGGCTGTGCCGCTAAAGACAACTGGTGGCCGTGGAAAGGTAAGTGGAAAGCTTCAACATGGGGTGACGACCCGGTTGAGAACCAAAAGTATACCCGAGATACACTGCAAGAAATGGTAGAAAGGGGCACGCCTGTCAGTGAACGGGTCTTTGAAAATAATTACTTGCGCCCTCCTTTTATCCAACCTTACCGCTGTGAGAATGTACTTATTGAGGGTGTTACCATTCTGCGCTCGCCATTCTGGCTAGTTAACCCAGTCCTTTGCAAAAATGTTACCGTTAACGACGTTTACTGTAAAAGCTTCGGACCCAATTCAGACGGTTGCGATCCGGAAAGCTGCACGAATGTAATTATCTCAAACTGCACGTTTGATACCGGCGACGATTGTATTGCCATTAAATCTGGACGAAACGCAGACGGCCGTCGAGTTAATGTTCCCTGCAGCAATATCATCATTGAACACTGCGAAATGAAGGCCGGACATGGCGGTGTTGTCATTGGCAGTGAAATATCTGGTGGTGTAGAGAATCTTTATGCTCAGTATTGCACCATGAGTAGCCCTGATCTAGACCGAGGTATAAGGATTAAAACCAACAGTATTCGCGGTGGTCACCTCAAGAACTTAAACTATCGCAATATTGATATCGGTACAGTGAAAGACGCTGTTGTCGTGAATTTCTTTTATGAAGAAGGTGACGCAGGCAACTTCCCACCTCTGTTAGAAGATATCACTATTGAAAATTTGAACGTTGCATCAGCTAACCGAGCCTTTGTTCTTCGCGGGTATGACCATACGCCTATTTCTGGGTTGACGTTAAATAACATAACGATAAAACGTGCGCTTAAAGATGCCGTTATCGAAAACGTAGCGCACCTTTCAATTAACAATGTGTTTATTAATAGCCAACCATTTAACAAGCATGGGCTGTAGAAGAATAAATACTATGGAATTTAATAAAGCACGTGTCAGTCTTAGTTTAGCCTTTGTGTTGCTGGCGGGTATATTTTTCAGTGGATTAAGCGCGGCAATGCCAGCAACGACGCATGTAGTGGTAGCTAAATCACATGACAGTGACGATGACAGTGGCGCAAGTAAGGACGCTTTACCTCATTTTAACTCTGTGTCCCAAGCTGTTGCTTATATCGCGTCTCACAAGCCACAAAAAGATAAAGTATGGACCGTCTTTATTAATGAAGGCATTTATCGAGAGCGTGTCGTCATAAACGTTGATAATGTTCACTTTGTGGGCAAGTCGCAAGAAACAACGACTATCGTTTTCAATCGATATGCAGGTCAACAAGTCGCAGAGAATTCTCAAGAAAAATGGGGAACTCGTCGCACTGCCACTGTGGAGATTTTAGGTGATAATATCACTTTGGAAAATATCACTATCACCAATGATTTTGATTATCCCGGTAACGAGGTCAAAGCAAAAGACGACCCTACTCGATTATCAGGTACGCAGGCAGTAGCGCTTAAAACCGATGTGAACTCAGATCGCACTTACCTTAAAAATGTCGCACTCTGGGGTTACCAAGATACCCTCTATTTAAAAGGTGACCGCGCTCTGATTGAAGGCGGAACAATAGCAGGACATATTGACTTTATTTTTGGTGAGGGCACCGCGTTTTTTGAAAGCGTTTCTATTGTTTCCCGTACACGTTATTCTGGCGGTGATAGCGAAGGACTAACAGGCTACATTACCGCCCCAAGCACTCATTTACAGCGTCCTTATGGGTTAACGTTCAATAACTGTAGGCTTGAAAGAGAACACGGCGTTCCAAATGAAAGCGTGGCACTGGGAAGGCCTTGGCATCCTACAACCACCTTTTCAGATGGCCGATATGCAAACCCTTACGCTGTAGGTAAAACCACGTTTATCAACACCTATATGGCAGGTCATATCATCCAAAAGCGCTGGACTACTATGGGTGGAACTACGCCATCAGGTACAAAGAGACCATTTAATCCCCACACAGAAGCAAGATTTTCCGAGTACCAATCTCATGGAGAAGGTGCACCTAAAGCAGTCTCCTCACCAGCAATAAACTCTCATTTTCTGAATGATAAAAACGCGGCTTTTTACACTAAAGAGGCGGTATTGCGAGGCTGGGTGCCAAACCATTTTCCAAACGATGATAGATAGAGTGACTTAAAAAAGTAATTTGCTCAGCACATTGCGTAACCACTTGGTATCTATTATCTTTTAGTTATCACTGTGCATCTCTATACCTTATGTCCATACGTTTTCGATATATCGTTGCTTTAGCGCTAACAGCATCGCTAATTACTTTGTCTTTTCTAATTCTTTCAGGATTAATTAAAGAACAAAAGCAAGATGGAGAAATTATTAATATTGCAGGCCAGCAGCGTATGCTATCGCAACGCATAGCGATGCTAGCTGCTTCATCGACATTGTGTAAAGACAACCAAGAATTAGGCTACTTAAAACAAGATCTTGCTAAATTCAAACAAAATCATGAGTATCTTGTTTCGTTGGAACATCTGCCTACGCAAACGTTTAACACTTATTTCCAACAAGGACAGCTTGATTCAAAAGTCAAAAACTTTGTCGATATAGCTGAGGGTTTGTTAACGAATGCACGTTGTGAAACATCTCCCCTTATTCCAGTTCAAGACCTTACCTCGCTTCTACAGCAGCTAGACAATGTTGTCAGCCAATTTGAACAAGAGGCAATTTCACGTGTAGATACGGTTCTTACTATTGAAATGTACCTGTGGCTTGCAGCACTTGTTCTGCTGAGTATAGAAGCCGCACTTATTTTCTTTCCTATGGAACGTCAGGTTAAACGTTCTATTAACGCGCTAGAGCACTCGAAAGAATTGGCACAAAATGCGGCAGAAAAAGCAGAGAAAGCCAGTAAAGCAAAATCAGAATTTCTATCAAGTATGAGCCATGAGTTGCGTACGCCAATGAACGGTTTATTTGGCATGATAGAACTGGCAATAGATAACCCCGAAAAAAGTAACTTGTACTTAAAAAAGGCAAAAACAGCCGGCCGACAGCTGTTAGTTTTGATCAACGACATATTAGATATATCGAAGATTGAAGCCGGCAAAATCAAAATAGAACAGGCCCCTGTTGATTTGTTACAAGTACTAGACGATGTAGTTTCATTGCAACGGGTTTATTGCCAGCGTAAAGGGCTCGAATTTCACTACTTGAAAGACGCTGATCTTCCCCATGTTATCGAAGGTGATATAACGCGAATAACGCAAATCTTACACAATCTGCTGAGCAACGCTATTAAGTTTACGGCCGAAGGCTCGGTAACGCTTAAAGTGACACACGCTAAACATGAAAATGGCAATCGCCTTAACTTTGATGTTATCGATACAGGCATTGGCATACCTTCTTCTAAACTAGAAAGCATTTTCAAAAAGTTTGAACAAGCTGACCAATCTACAACACGAGAGTTTGGCGGCACAGGGCTGGGGTTAAGCATCGCAAAGCAGCTAGCTAACCTAATGGATGGCGACATTAATGTGGTCTCATTATCAGGCAAAGGCAGCACCTTTACCTTTACAATGCAGGCAAGAGAAGCACAGCTCCCAGATATCAATATTGTGCCAAGTGTTAACTTGCGTTGTGCAATCATTGACGACCTTCAAACCAGTCGCGATTACTTTGAGCACATCGTTGCGTCTATGTCGATTGAGCCCTGTAGTTATGAGAGTGCTAACGCATTTTTAAACGACAAACCGTTTAGTTTTGATGTCATAATTCTTGATCTCTCTATGCCAGAAATGAGCGGCGTAGATTTACTTCATCAGCTTAAAGGCTTAAAACCGCCTAAATTTCCTAAAGTAATACTAATTTCGGCTGAGCTAGAAAGACTGGAAGACGAACAAGAAATACTTGATAGTATTTGGAAGACTCATGCTAAGCCAATCAACAGACGTGAACTAGAAAATGATTTAAGTAAGCTGATTGAAGCAAAGCCTGTTAGCCGCCAAGAGATTCAAGAACTCAACAAAAAGAAACGAGTACTATTGGCCGAAGATAACGAAATTAACGCAGAGATTGTCAAAGCTATATTGCAAACTGAAGGGTACAAATATTTGCATGTTAAGAACGGCCAAGATGCCGTTGAAGTATGCAAACGGCACAAGTTCAACCTGATACTTATGGACTGTAACATGCCTATTATGGGTGGTATCGAAGCTTCCACTATTTTGAGAAAAACTTTGGAATCGAACACTCCCATCATAGCTTTAACTGCTAACGCATTTGCCGAGGACAAAGGAGAATGCTTGGCCGCAGGCATGAATGACTTTCTAGCAAAACCGTTAGATAAAGACACCCTGTTACTTACAATTAAGAAATATATTGGATAAGGTGCCCACCAAAACTGCGGGCCAGCTTCATTTGACCGATAAATGTAACCCAACCAATGAGTTGCTACACGGTGTAGGCCTCTTGCTCCCCTATATATCCTGGGGCAATAGCAAGGTTGTCAGTGTCTGCCAAACTTTGTTGGTTTCTAAGCCAAAGCTGATATTCACCAGTGCGCAAGCTTGCGTGTTTTGTGCAGTCAACGTTCCAGCGGCGGAGTAAATACCCTGCCATAGCCGCGCGTACCTCTAATTTGAGTACGCCTTCTTCCATGGCGTAATCGAGCTCTATTGCCGTAGAATATTTGATATTTTTGGGGTGAGGCACAATTTCAAGAGAAATAAGCCTTCCCCACTCTTCATCGTGCTCAATGCATTCGTGAGTTTCAGGCTCAGTTTTAACTGTAACCTTACTGATTCTTGTCAGAACGAAGTCGCGAAAACTTTGTGATTTCCTATCGAAGGCGCGCACATGCCAGCGCTGACCATTATCAACAATACTATGCGGCACAAGTTCTCGTGCGCCACTGCCACTAGACAAAGATGTGTAAATAACGCTCATCGCCTTTTTATTTACTATGGCTTGTACAACTTTCGCTACCACAAAAATATCAGGCACGTTCAGGGAAGATGCACTTTCTACCGGAAAGTGTACATCGCCAATGGCATCAAAACCGTCCGATATATCGTTAGCAAGCTTTATCAAGGTTCGTTTTGCATCGTGTTCAAAAACGGGAACGAAGTTCTCTGTTTGAAAATAACGCTTTTCCCTTGGATCATAGATTAAGTTTTCAGGCGCTAACTCTTTATATAGCGTAAAGTCACGAGAGCCTGCCGATAGCCCTACCTCAAAACGATTTATTAAATCTTGGCGATGAATGGCCCCTTTAAACAAAAGGCAGAAATCGATATACGCCAGTCGTTGGCGTTGAGAAAAAGAAATAGTCTCTAACATGGTGCGCACTTATTGTATTTTTATTCAGTGTGGTTCATTTAAAGCCGCATGTAAATAGCAATAGAAATAAAAAAGCCCAGCACTTGGCTGGGCTTAAACTTTTAGCGTTTAAGGTTTATGATTTCGCACGCTTACGAGCGAAAAACATACCACTTAACGCCAGTAGCGATAGCACAAAGGTACCTGGTGCAGGTACTTGAGCGATTTCAAAGCTTGTGCTTTCAGTAGTATTGCCACTCTGAGGTCTTCCTCCCTGCCCCAATACAATGCTAGTAGGGGTTAACTCAACGAGACCAGCGTTCAGCGCTAGCATGCTAAACGAAAAGAGTTCCACGACATCTTTACCTTGTTGTGCAAATATAGCGCCCTGAAATGTGGGATCGAACGGTGCAAATAAGTTTTCACCTGCATCTATACTTAGCGTATTTCCATCGCTATCAGAAGTTTTCACTTCTGGCCGAACACCTAATGCACCTAAATCCATAATAGACGAAACATCTAGGCTCAAAAATAAGCTATCGAAGTTGAAAAGTGCAATATAGCCATTGAAGTAAGTCTGCACGCCACCT
This sequence comes from Alteromonas alvinellae, assembly GCF_902705805.1. Lineage (NCBI taxonomy): Bacteria > Pseudomonadati > Pseudomonadota > Gammaproteobacteria > Alteromonadales > Alteromonadaceae > Alteromonas > Alteromonas alvinellae. The sequence continues at coordinate 105,110 of NZ_CACSIH010000125.1, forward strand.
ACAGACAGCTTTGAAGCACTTACTGTTGCCGTGATTGTCTCGCCAACGTTATAAGTATCTTTATCTGTTGTAATCGAAATTAAAGCTGCATTTGCATTAAAAGTGGCGGCAGCCATTAATAGTAAAAAGAATTTTTTCATTGCTATTTTCCTAAAATTAAATTGCACAGTTAGCGCGTGTACACATCGCCATTAACGCCTGAATATCGAAGAAGCTAATTTGGCCGTCGCCGTTGAAATCGTAGTTTTCACCCGTTGCTTGCCCTTGTAAAAACAGTTGATAGAAGGCCATGATATCGTTGTAATCCACATCGTTATCACCATCAAAATCTCCAACTGTTACTTCTTCTGGGAAGTTAAGCACTACCACTACTGGATCGTGATCTGACGAGCGATACGCATCAGCGCCGTAGTAATTAGAAAGCTGGGTTTCAGTCTTATAATTTACGTTATAGTCGAACACGCGAGGTTCGTCGGCATTGATATGCCATATTGTTGCGTCTACCACATATTCGGTTAACGAAGGGCTTGATAAAGCGTGATCTAAGTAACCTACTTCTCCGCCGAAGCTATAGGAATAAGCGCTGTCGCCATCAAAGAAGTTAACCAAGTTACTGTAGCCAGCCTCTTCAAGCGCGAGGATAGGGTCTTCTTTCGCATAGGCATTCAAATCACCCATTACGATAACGCGGTCAGACAAGACGTCACTGTTTTGCTCAACAAGGGAAATCAGACCTTGTGCAGCTTGGGTACGCTTTTCATTCCAACAACCTTGACCGTCACCTGAGTCTGCGTCGTTGCCTGTCGCACCACCACAATTTTTTGACTTAAAGTGATTTATCGCTAAGGTAAAGGCTTCGCCATTACTGTTTACATTGAAACTTTGCAGTAAAGGTTGACGGTTACCGTCGTCAAATGGTGGTTCAGACGTCGTCACAGGGTTGCCCTGAAGCGAAACTACGGCAGGCTTATAGATTATACCTACAGCAATTTCGTCATCGCCTAGCTGAGACTCTAATGCAACATAGCTGTACTCATCGCTGCCTAGTTCAGCGTTTACGCTATCGACTAATGTCGCAATCGCGGCTTCACTGCTATAACCATCGTTTTCAATTTCAACAAGGCCAAGTACGTCTGCACTCATTGCCACAATGGCAGATACAATTTTCGCTTGCTGACGAGCAAATTCAATTTCTGACTCTGCACCGCGAGAGGTTGGAAAATCGGGACCATTGAAGTAATTGAGTACGTTAAAGCTAGCCACTTTTACATCACCGATAGCATTTAGCTGCGGCTCCGCAATTCGTGGGTTAGTGCGTACGGTTTGAATATCACCAACAGGGATAAGGTTGTAAGCACCAAAAGCGTAATGTAATACACCTTCTAGGGCCTCTACACTGTCTCCCAAACGCAGTGGATTGTTGTGCGATAAACCACCTGCTGGGAAAGGAATGTCATCCAAATTCTGTGATGTAGCTCCGTCCTCAACCAATAAAGTGTTTCGTGCATTGATTTCAGCTAGCGCCAACGCTTCTTCTGAACCCGCTACAAACTGATTAGTAGGAATGAATAAGCGTTCTGACGACACGTTAAACTGACCATAACGCCCAAGATTATAGATATCAGATACTTTAAGGGTTTGTTCAAAACTAATGTGCATGCCCTCTAGTGCCTCTAAATCAGTATCAAGGCTAAATGGCATAGCAACAGGTGTGTAAAGCACATTACTACCTACACCCGTAACCTCGGGTTCTGCAGACAGAGTTAATTGGGTTACACCAAAGCGCTCGCCTACTGTACCTTGCAAACGCACCGCATCACCTGCTTCTGGTAGACCAAATGAACCTGCGTAAACAAACACACCTTCAGATGTTGCCGTATTACCATCTGAATCACTCGCTTCTTCCTGAACGAAGAAACCACTCATAGCAGGCACAACTTTGGTTACAACCGCCTCGACAGTCACGTCGGTACCGACCATTGCTGACTCATCGCCGTCACCTTGAATCGCGCTGATTAGCGTTGCTTCAGCGATAGGGTCGGTCGGGTCATTGGGATCTGTCGGGTCAGTTGGGTCGGTAGGATCCGTTGGTTCGCTTACTGAACCATTATGACCGCCAAAATTACTCAGTGTATCTTTTGGAAAGCTGTCCCATTCATCAGTGGTAAACGCTGGGTTGCGGTTAGGGTTTCCGCCTGTCACAGAACTCTTGCGTACTAACGTGACGTCTTTGCCCCAATTAGTCTTAACGCCAAAAGTACCTAATGCATCTACAACTTCACCGTTGTAGACAAGTTCAAGGTAATCGTCTCCATTGAAGTTCATTACTAAATTGCTGATTTTTGAACCAGCTTTAAGCGAAGCATCCGCACTCCCGTGAGCGAATGTCGCCACGCCGCCTGCAGGAATCTCGCCTTCAAGCACTAGCACTTTGCGGTCCGCATCGGCAGTATCGCCGTTTGAAAGTAAAACTAACTCGTAGCCAGACAAGCTCACAGGTTGAGTCGAGCTATTGAAAAGCTCTATCGCTTTGTTATAGCTACCGCCCTCAATATACTCTGAGATGTAAACACTATTGGTTGACGGTCCTGTGTCACCACCTGTATCTCCGCCAGTATCACCGCCTGTGTCTCCTCCTGTGTTTCCTCCGGTATCACTACCAGTGTCTCCGCCCGAGCTATCACAGCTTTCATTAAAGATAAGTGAAGCAAGTTCAGGCTTATCAATAAACGGGTTACGGTTCCCTTGCAATTCAAACACACGCTCGTTACGGCGACGCTCAAATTCATCAACTGGATCGCTTTCATGCCACTGAAGCAGCACACAAAGCTTGCCAAATGCTGCTTCGTCGGTAGACGTTAAGCGATTTAGCAATACTAAATCTTCTTCGGTATCGCCTGCAGTGTTACCGTCGTAACGCACATCCATATAAAGCATAGAGCGAGCTACGTCGCCTTTCACCGCATCGCGCGGCTCAAAAGAGTCATTATCAACACGGTTTGTTGGTGCCTCTGCCAGTGTGCTATCGCTAAAGTCAAAATCAAGATTACCGCGCGAGCTGTTAACGGAGATGTCTGTGGGGCGCAGGTGAAGAATATCGGTGTATGCCGTTAAGCTTGAGCTTGAAAAGCCATGACTTTTTGCCCAAACATGTTCACGGTTCCAATTATCTGAGTTAGAGCTTTGGCTACCGCTTCCGTTGGTAAACTTCCCTTGCGATATCCCTTTGTAAAACAGGATGACATTGTCAGTATTTGAAGGGTCTTCATCGGTATAGGTTAGCGCCGTCCACACCTCAGAATATGATAGCGTGCGATGACCATTTTCAATGATGTTGTGTGTTGTTTCTTTCAGTGTTTGTGCGCTATCGCCATTAGCAACAGCTGCATCTAGAGCGGCGTAGTAGTCCGATGCTACAAAATCACTCGCTAAATTAATTGCTTCTAAATCTGGGCAATTAAAGCAACTACCGCTTAAGAAAAGAAGTTCGTTTGAAGGCTCGCCCCCGTTATCAGGATTATCACCGCCGTTTTCTCCTCCATCAGTGGCACCGCTACCGGTCACCGAAATACTGTCTAAATTTAAGTATTCTGTGCCAGCATTATTAGCCATAGCGACTTTCAATACTAACGTGCTACCACTTCCAATTGTTTCATTTATTGTGGCACTATCGAAATCATCTTGTACGGTATTGGATGCCCCTTCGGTAAGCGTTATAAGCTCAAAAGCACCGCCATCTAGTGAGTAAAATACATCAACGTAATCAGTCGATTCAAAATCGCCACTTTCCGAAAGTACTGCATTGATGGTGACATCACCGGCGTCAGTGATATCAATTGATTCACTTAACCAAACCACTTCGCCATCGACATCACGGGCTTGCATGGCGCCATTTTCTACCCGGAACCAATCTGTATCTGCAGTTAAAGCGCCAGCTGAAACATCAATTGACCAACGCTCATCGCCTTCAAGATTTGAAATGGCTCCGTCAGGATTCGAGCCAGTTGCGCCTTTGTTTTGAAGCTCAGCAGCTTCAAAATCTTCTTGCCAAACCGTTTCGGCTGAAGCATTAACCGATACTACACCTAGTGACAAGGCGCCAGCCAACAACGCGTTGACTACCTTAGCTGAATGCTTCAGCTTATACTTTTGTGTGTTACCCTCATTAATCATTTTGCTTTCCGCTTTATTTGTATAAGGAAGGTATAAATTCTTATACATACGTATACACATCAAGTACTTAATTAAAATAATAATAAAACAGTCACACTGTATACATATCAACAACTTACAACTTTAAAATAAGTTTATTTATTCATTAACTCGACTGAATCTTGGTACAGGAAAATCTAATTTGTAACCGACATTCCGCATCAAATTCAGGAATA
>NZ_CACSIH010000126.1:0-319 GCF_902705805.1 Alteromonas alvinellae
GCGCGCGCTAAGGCAGAAGCTGAAGCACAGGCAAAAGCTAAAGCGGAAGAAGAAGCCCGCCTAAAGGCGGAGGCTGAAGCACAGGCGAAGGCGCAAGCGGAAGAAGAAGCTCGCGCTAAGGCAGAGTCTGAAGCACAGGCGAAAGCCCAAGCGGAAGAAGAAGCGCGCGCTAAGGCAGAAGCTCGTGCTAAGGCAGAGGCTGAAGCACAGGCAAAAGCTCAAGCGGAAGAAGAAGCTCGCGCCAAGGCAGAGGCTGAAGCACAGGCAAAAGCGCAAGCGGAAGCAGAAGCGCGCGCCAAGGCAGAAGCTGAAGCGCAGG
>NZ_CACSIH010000127.1:0-50617 GCF_902705805.1 Alteromonas alvinellae
AGTAGGTTTCAAAGAAATGTACTCTGACCCCAATCTTTCTAGTTAATGTACTCTGACCCCATTATTTCAGGTATAAAAAAGCCCCAACCTAGGTTGGGGCTTTTTAATGTTTATTTGGCGTTAAATGCTTAAACGCGCTTAACAGCTACGTCCGCTTCGAACTTAGGCTTAACTGCCAAGTCTTCTGAAGGTGGGGCAAACTTAGTTAGATCAATGCCTGCAACGGCTTGCTTGTACTCTTCAGTTGTTGGGAAACGACCAAGCACGGTTGAAAGTACTACTAGCGGCGTAGAGCCTAGTAGTGATTCACCTTTCTTCTCAGCAGAGTCAGCAACAACACGGCCTTGGAAAAGACGTGTAGACGTTGCAATAACTGTATCGCCTGGCTCCGCTTTTTCTTGGTTACCCATACATAGGTTACATCCAGGGCGCTCTAGGTAAAGAATGTTGTCGTACTTGGTACGCGCCGCTTCTTTAGGCTTAGCGTCGTCAAATTCAAAACCTGCGTACTTCTGAAGGATTTCCCAATCGCCTTCTGCTTTAAGCTCATCAACGATGTTGTATGTAGGTGGCGCAACAACTAGCGGCGCTTTGAACTCTACAGAGCCGTTAAGCTTCTCTAGGTTACGCAGCATTTGTGCGATAATTTGCATGTCGCCTTTGTGCACCATACAAGAACCTACGAAACCTAGGTCTACTGGCTTACCATCGTAGTAAGAAACCGGACGGATCACATCGTGGGTATAACGCTTAGATACGTCTTCGTTATTTACGTCTGGGTCAGCAATCATTGGTTCGTCGATTTGGTCTAGGTCGATAACCACTTCTGCGTAGTACTTAGCGTTGTCATCTGGAGCAAGCGCTGGCTCTTCACCAGACTTGATTTCAGCAATACGCTTGTCAGCAAGGTCAATAAGACCCTGAAGCATGTTCGCTTCGTTGTCCATGCCCTTGTCGATCATAATTTGGATACGGCTCTTAGCAAGCTCAAGTGACGCAATCATAGTCTCATCGTTAGAGATACAGATAGACGCTTTCGCTTTCATTTCCGCAGACCAGTCGGTAAAGGTAAACGCTTGGTCAGCTAGCAATGTACCAATTTGTACTTCGATAACACGGCCTTGGAACACGTTTTCGCCAGAGAATTGCTTAAGCATTTGTGCTTGAGTAGCATGAACCACATCACGGAAGTCCATGTGCTCTTTCATTTTACCTTTAAAGGTAACTTTCACAGACTCTGGAATTGGCATTGCCGCTTCACCTGTCGCAAGCGCTAGCGCTACCGTACCTGAGTCAGCACCGAATGCTACTCCTTTTGACATACGCGTGTGCGAGTCACCACCAATGATGATGGCACGGTCGTCTACCGTGATGTCGTTAAGCACTTTGTGGATAACGTCAGTCATTGAGTGGTAAACGCCTTTAGGGTCACGTGCTGTGATTACGCCAAAGTTGTTCATGAATGACATTAGCTTAGGAATGTTAGCCTGTGCTTTCTTATCCCATACCGATGCCGTGTGACAACCCGACTGGTAAGCACCATCAACTGTTGGAGAAATTGTTGAAGCCGCCATAGACTCTAGCTCTTGGCAAGTCATTGGGCCGGTAGTGTCCTGAGAACCTACAATGTTAACTTTAACGCGAACGTCAGAACCAGCGTGAAGCGGTGCATCTGAGTTTACGCCTACTGCATTACGGTTAAAGATTTTCTCAACAGCAGTAAGGCCTTGACCTTCGTGTGATACTTCTTTTGAAGGTGCGTAAACGGCTGGCGCTTTAACGCCTAATGTACGCGCTGCGAAAGACTGAAGCTGCTTACCGAATACTACAGCGTAAGAACCACCCGCTTTCATGAACTCCATTTTCTGAGGAGTAAATGAGGCAGATACGTCAGCTAGCTCTTGTGAACCGTTGTAAAGCTTCTTCGCTTTGGTATCGATAGTAAGTACCGTACCTGTTGCTACCGAGTAAGCTTCTTCTAGCACTGGGTCGCCGTTAGCATCGCGAACAACTTCGCCGTTCTCGTCTGTTTTCTTAACCCAGTTTTTAAGGTCAAGACCAATACCACCAGTTACATCTACGGTAGTAAGGAAGATGGGTGCGATACCGTTAGTACCAGCAACAATTGGCGCTTTGTTTACAAAAGGAATGTAAGGACTTGTTGGCTCACCTGCCCATAGTGCAACGTTGTTCACACCAGACATACGTGAAGAACCTACACCCATTGTGCCTTTTTCAGCAATAAGCATAACTTTTGCGTTAGGGTGCTTTTTACCTAGATCAACAATTTCTTGCTGCGCTTCAGGAGAAATCATGCACTGGCCATGAAGTTCACGGTCTGCACGAGAGTGCGCTTGGTTACCTGGAGAAAGAAGGTCAGTTGAGATATCACCTTCAGCGGCAATGTAAGTTACAACTTCAATCTTTTCTGGAACGTCAGGAAGCTTTGTAAAGAATTCAGCTTTTGCGTAGCTTTCTAGTACGTCTTTAGCAATGGCGTTACCCGCTTTAAATGCTGTTTCAAGACGCTCAGTATCGGCTTCGTATAGATAAACCTGAGTCTTCAACACTTCGCCAGCAGGCTTGGCAACTGCTTCATCATCAGAAAGTGCAAGGTCTAGAAGTGCTTCTACAGACGGACCACCTTTCATGTGTGAAAGTAGCTCAAGTGCAAACTCTGGCGTGATTTCTTCTACTTTTTCTTCGCCAAGTACAATTTCTTTCAAAAATTGTGCTTTAACACCAGCAGCAGGCGTAGTTCCTGGCAAAGTGTTATAGATAAAGAATTTTAGAGAGTCTTCGCGGTGCTCGTTTGTTGTATCTTTAATTTGAGCAATAATTTCAGACAGCAGTTCTGCACTGTCAATTGGCTTAGGGTTAAGACCTAATTCCGTTTTACGGGTTTCGATCTCTGCCAGATATTCTGAATACAAACTCATATAGTTCTCTCGGTCTTAGTTTTACTTGGGCGTAGTGTTAAGTCGGTCTTAGCTATACGCATATATAAATGAGGGATATTTTAACTGATTTTTAGCAGTTACGTAATGACTGAAAGTGATCAGTTGGCTATACAGCCGCTTAAACCAAAGCTGAATAAACAGCATAGAGCATAGGCGAAAAAAATGACATTTTGACCAAAATAAGCTTTAATTATTAAATTCAGCCACTTACAGAAATATAGGCGGAGATAAAAAAGCATTTTTAATACGAATGGTTTGACCAATAAAGATAAATAATAGTGTTGCACTTATGACAAAGATTCATTCTATTTATGGTGCTACCAGTACAAATTACCATCAACTTTGAAGCAAGATTTAAGTTTAATGGTTTTTATTGTGCTATTTTCTGTTTAGGTGAAACTTTTACCACCTTGGCATTCTCACCGTCTGTCAGAAGAATTAAGTTACCTTGGTGATCAACCGCTATATCTCTCAACCGCATTTCTAGTTCGTCAAAAACCTTCGTAGAAACATACTTACTCGAAGTTTTATTGACCGCATATAAGGCTTTAGCTTTCAAACTGGTAACAAGCAAGGTGTCGGTCAACATTGGATATTGATCATGTGAGTAGTAAATCATAGATGATGGCGCGATGGATGGCGTCCAATCCACAATGGGGTCTGTCATGCCAGGATAGGTTGAAAAAGGTGATATTCTGGCGCCTGAATAGTCTTTTCCTAAGGTGACGACAGGCCAACCATAGTTCGCCCCCTTTTGAAGCAGGTTCACTTCGTCGCCGCCGTCTGGACCGTGCTCATGCAAAAATACTTGTCCTTGTGGCCCTTTAACCAAACCTTGCGGATTGCGATGTCCCGACGTATATACGTAGGGGCTATCAGGATATGTAGGATTCACTAGCGGCTCGCCGTTTATGTTGAAGCCCAGTACCTTTCCCAATTGTGAATTAACAACCTGTGCTTGCTCGCGATAATCAAACCCGTCACCGGTAGTGACTAGAAAGCTCGGAGCTTGACTTGCGTCACTACTTTCCAACTGAAGAAGCTTCCCGCCATAGTGTACAGGCGTATCTTTCGTTTGCGCTACTTCAATTACGGGTTCGATGTTACTAATGCCTGAAGTGAGAGAAAGTTCACCTTTTACTACTGCCAGACGGTTAGCATCATCACTCCCCTTAGAGTAACTAAGTAGTACAGTGCGGCTAGCGGGAAACTGGTAAGGGATAAGAATGTCTAGCACGCCTCCCTGTCCTTTTGTATACAAGTCATTAAGCGCTAAAGAAAATCTAGATATTTTTCCACTGTCATCAAGAATAACGAGTTCACCATCTCTTGTTATTACCAATATATGCGTGGTTGCTTTCTCTTGGTCTATAAGGGTTGTTAACGCCTTCGGGTACGCTAAAGAGGTGACCAAATCTTCTGTCATTACATTATTAGCAAAGCTTTCTATCGCTGGCGATACAATCTTCAACACTGCATGGTTATCAATCTTAGAGTTAGGTTTAACAGAGTTGTCAGAAACCAGACTTAAGGCAAGAGCTTGCGTAAATGCCCCGCTAACAAACGCGAAAGCCAATAAACCTCTTATCATACGCCCTGATTTCATTGTGATTGTCCTCGTTAATCAAACCTGACTCTAGCTACAATGGTACACTTCTTATGGAAGCTCAATATAACTACATTCATTGTTTTTGTTGCGCTTTGATGAAGGTTAATCCATGGTATTGGCCGATAAAATTTGGAATCTGAAACATGAAAAACCTTACTCGCCGCGCTATTTTTCATTTTGTCCCATCTTGGGCTGTGGGTTTTCTACTTGCAAGTGTGTTCCACTCAACTTCCGTTTTAATGGCTCTTGTGGGTATTAACGTTGAATTAAACGTCAATGATTGGCTCTCCATGCTGTGGCAGGATGCGTTAGGCCTTTTGCCAAGTTACGGCGTCATTATTGCAATAACGCTGTTGCTTGCATTTTTAACTACGCACTTTGCTATAAAACGCTTTAATTTTAATAACGTAAACACCGATATGCATAGCAAACGACTTATTCTCTTCGCGTTAGCCGGCGGCTTGTCTTTTCTTTTAATGTTATTAGCCATGCAACCTATACTAAACGTAACCCTTATTGCGGGCGCTCGCTCCACTCTTGGCCTACTCGCGCAGTGCACTGCAGGCATGTGTGCAGGTGCCGTTTACAGCAAATTAAGTAATAGTTTCAACAATTATTGATAACTACGGCTTATACTATTAAATAAGCCAACACTGATGTAAATAAAAAGTTAAGTTTGCTAATGTAAGTCATAGACTCAACTTTCTTGCCTTACTAGGAAAAAGCAACATGATAACTTATCCAGATAATGTGACGTGTCTCGCCGACTATATTGAAAGTGTTTTGCACAAGTTCGCAGACAAACCTGCATATACGGCACTTGGGCAAACTCTCACGTTTGCCGAAATTGACAATAAGTCATCAGCACTAGCACGCTATTTCGTGCATGAGGCAAAACTTTCTCCTGGTACCAAGGTCGCAATCCAGCTTCCCAATCTAATTCAAAACCCTATCGTTGTTTACGCCGCTCTGCGCGCTGGACTCGTTGTGGTAAACACAAACCCTCTGTATACCGAGCGTGAGATGAAACACCAGTTTACCGATAGCGGTGCAAAAGCATTGGTTATCTTAAACGACTTACTTCCCAAGTTCGCCAGCATAAAAGATGACACAGGTATCGAAACAGTGATTGCCACTTCAGCGACAGAGCTGCTAGACCCTAATACAGCGCCAACGCTAGACGGGACGGTTTCTTTTAGCAAAGCAATTGAAATGGGAAGTGCACTGCCCACATTCTCTCGCCCTTCAATAAAATTAGACGAACTCGCCATGCTGCAATACACCGGCGGCACTACTGGAGTTTCTAAAGGGGCTGCGCTCAGCAACAAAAACGTATTGGCTAACTGTATTCAGATGCTTGACCGCATAGGTGAAGGTTTCAAGGACGGTGAAGAAGTGCTGGTGTGCCCGTTGCCACTTTATCATATCTATGCGTTTACGGTCGGTATGATGGCGCTATTTGCAAAAGGCACGCACATTATTCTTATTCCTAATCCAAGGGACATAGACGGTTTCATTCAAACTCTCAAGCCTCATAAAATATCGGCCTTTATGGGTATAAATACGCTATTTGTCGGACTTGGACGACATCCAGAATTTGCAAAACTCGACTTTTCTCAACTACACCTCACTATGTCTGGCGGTACTGCGCTCACCCAAGCTGCAGTATCAATTTGGCGAGACATAACAGGGAATACTATTACCGAAGGCTATGGGTTATCAGAAACTGCCCCCGTTGTTTCATTTAATATTCCAGGCAAAGAAGAAATTGGTACTGTTGGGCATGAGCTAGAAGACACAGAGGTAGCACTTCTTGATAGTTATGATAAATCTGTAGCTGAAGGAGAGTCTGGACAAATAGCAGTGCGTGGTCCACAAGTGATGCTGGGCTATTGGAACCGCGATGACGAAACCGCAAAAGTGATGACCGAAGACGGCTTCTTCAAAACCGGGGATATTGGTATTCGTACAGAATCTGGTGCAATTAAAATTGTAGACCGCTTAAAAGACATGATTATTGTCTCTGGGTTTAACGTGTATCCCAATGAGATTGAGGAAGTGCTAACGTCTCATCCTGACATAATGGAAGCGGCTGTTGTGGGTCAACCAGACGACAAAACTGGTGAGCGCGTTTGTGCCTTTATTACTGTTGCAAACGACATAAGTATCGATAAGGTAACAGCATATTGTAAGCAGCACCTTACTAACTACAAAATCCCTAAATCGATTACCGTTCTTGAAGAGCTACCTAAATCTACAGTGGGCAAAATTCTCCGTAGAGAACTACGTAGCGCGTGACACCACGGAAACGGCTGATCTTTATAAAGGTTGGCCGTTTTTACTTATAAATCAGTTTATTGCTACCAAAGAATAACATCCTAATATTGTAAATTGGCGCGCCTCTTACTATAAATAAAGAACGCTACTATTAATCTTTGCCGATAATGCTTTCAAAGACGTTCTTTTTTCATAGTTTAGATGAGTTAAAACAAGAAAGTGACGCTTTGAAAGCGTTCGCCCCATCTCTGCTAATAATGTACGCATCGTCTCCATTTCTCAGTTCACCCGAGCTATATCCGATAGTGAGTCATATTTGTCCTGACTGCGTTGGATGCAGTACCGCAGGTGAGATTTCCGCTAACCGAGTAACCTCCAATAGTATCTCTGTCGTTCTTTTGCGTTTCGAATCTTCGTCATACGCAAAAATACACCACACAACGTTAAGCGACATGCCGTCTTCTTATGAAACCGGTCAGTCACTTGCAAACCGTATCGAACAGAATGGCTTGAAAGGTGTTTACGTATTGGCGCCTGGTGTCGAAATAAATGGCTCAGCCTTGCTAAAAGGCATTTCGACTCACTTACCGCAGAATATAGGAATAAGTGGCGGTCTTGCCGGCGATGATGGCGCATTCGAACAAACATACGTACTGCACCCTAATGGCATTGATAGCCGCAGTGTTGTTGCCGTTGCGTTTTACGGTCAATCACTTAGTTTTGACTACAGCGCACGCGGCGGATGGCGGTCATTTGGCCCAGCGCGAAGAGTCGCTTCGGCAAAAGAAAACCTGCTGTTAGAACTCGACGATAAGCCGGCATTGGATATCTACAAATCGTATTTGGGTGAATACGCGGAAGACTTACCAGCGAGCGGGCTTCTGTTCCCTTTTGAAGTACTAAATGAAAACGGCGAGCCGACGGGAATTATCAGAACTATTCTTGGCATTGACGAGCAAACTAAGGCCTTAGTATTAGCGGGTGAGGTTAACGAAAATCAGTACCTGCGTCTTATGAATGCGTCAACGGAAAACCTTATCAGTGGCGCACTTGAAGCGATTGCCCCTATTGCCAGCAAAAACAGAGATGAAGATTTGCACTGTTTAGCTTTGGTGACAAGCTGTGTAGGTAGAAAACTAGTTATGGGTGATCGCGTCGAGGAGGAGATTGAAGAGTTAGCTCTGCAGTTAAGCAGTAATACCAATATTGCTGGATTCTATTCTTACGGAGAAATAAGCCCTTCATGCAATGAAGCTCCGTGTGAACTGCACAATCAAACGCTAACCCTCATGCTGATGAGGGAAACACATTGAATTCCCTATTAGAACGTCAGTTACGCCGAGCGTTTCAGCTTGACGATACAGAATCACTCGCGCAGTGGCTCAAGGGACTTGATGACGATAGTACAGAACATACGAGCCTAAATCTGCAAACGCTTAAACGGGGACTCGCTGCTCTTATACCGAGAATTGACGAATCTTACACGTTTAATGAAAGGGACATCAAATTAAGAGATAGAAGTTTACATATCAGCTCTGAAGAACTTATTGCTGTAAATAGAAAAGTTCGTGAAGAGTTTAACGAACAAAAGGCCGTTATCGAAACCTTACGATTAGCAGTAAACCAACTTTTAGAAGAGCGAAATAAGCCGCTGATAGATGAGAAATTTACCAACCTATCAGATCTTTCTTCACTCATGTACGAGCTTATATGTGAACAGAAAAATGCAAATAATGAGCTGCTATTACAGCGCAAAGCTATGGACAAGCACGGCATAGTCGCAACTATCGATCTCAAAGGTACGTTATTGTCAGCGAACGATAAATGCTGTCAGCTTTCTGGCTATTCTCGCGAAGAGTTAATAGGACAAAGTACCGCTATTTTCCGCGTGGAAAATATTTCGCTCACTGAGCAAGTCGAAATATTGGGAGCACTTGTTAAAGGGGAGATTTGGCAAGGAGAACTAAATAGCTTTACGAAAGACGATAAGCCTTGGACGGTCTTTGCAACCGTTGTCCCTATTGTTGAATACAACCAACGGGTAAATCGCCTTGTAGTGATTTGTACTGATATTTCAGAACAGAAGCGTCTATCAAGGAAACTTAAAAAGGATAGAGCTTTTCACAAAAGTATTACCAATAGTATAGGTGAAGGTGTGTATGCAGTTAATGGTGAAGGCACAACACAATTCCTTAACCCCACTGCTTCTCGTCTACTTGGTTGGACCTTAGAAGAGTTACAAAACAGACGCTTTCACGACACGGTTCACTACCAAAAAGGGGATGGAACACTACTTCCCAGACAACAATGCCCTGTAAACAAAACAATTAAAAGCGGGTCGTCGTACACCTCTTATGAGGATTTTTTCACTGATAAACGAGGGCGCTTATTCCCTATTTCTATTGTTGCCGTACCGCTTTTTGATAAAGAAGGTAAGCCGGATGGGCATGTAGGTGTTTTTAACGATATTAGCAACCAAAAAGCCATTGAGCACAAGCTTCAGAAAGCCTACGACGAGGCTCAAAGCGCCAATCAAGCCAAAAGCGACTTTCTCGCGACAATGAGCCATGAAATTAGAACACCAATGAATGCCATTATTGGGTTAACTCATCTGGCATTAGAGTCACATGATAGCGACCAGCAACTACAGTATTTGGAAAAAGTTCAGAACAGTGCAAATGCACTGCTCGAACTCGTCGACAGCATCTTAGATTTCTCAAAAGTAGAAGCAAACAAAATCGATATTCTCGATGAACCTTTCACCTTAACAAGGACCATTGAAAAACTGGCGCAAGTATTTCAAGTTAAAGCGCAACAAAAGCAACTTCAGCTTCTTTTCGACATTCGCTGTAGCACGAGTACTCCCTGCCATGGCGATAGCGAGAAAATTTATCAGGTGCTTCTGAACCTTTTAAGTAATGCTATAAAGTTCACTGATAAAGGAAGCGTAACACTTGTAGTCGAACAGAAAGGTTCTATGCTGATGTTTTCCGTATCCGATACTGGGATGGGAATAAGCGTTGAAGGACAATCTAAGTTATTCAATGCATTTGTTCAGGCTGATGCCTCTATTTCAAGGAAGTTCGGTGGCACGGGATTGGGCTTGGCCATATGTAAAAGGCTAGTTGACTTAATGGGTGGAAACTTAACCTTAGAAAGCAAAGTTAATGAAGGAAGCCGCTTTTCATTTTCATTGCCGGTGTGCCACAACGAGAAAGGTGAAACCAAGCCTACATTACCAGCTTCTCTTCCTAAAAACATTGTATGTATTCAAACACATGAAAGCGTAAGGCAAGGCTGTAAGGTGTTCAGCAACACACTAAAGCGGCTCGGTATTAAGTGTCATGTTGTAGATGACGTCAACAATACGCTTCCAGACAGTGCTGAGCGAAGCATAGCGTTTATGTCCAATGATGAGGGAAGTTGGAGGGCGCTGTCTAATAACTTGGAAGCTGGAAAATATAACAACATTAACTTGTGTGCTTTGGTAAGTTTATTCAGCCGCCAAGAGGTTCAGAAAAAATTGGGGCATTTATTGCCTGGCGACCTTAAAATTGTTGAGCTTCCGTTCACCGATAGCGACATCATTTCTGCCCTTGCGCCGCTTCAAGCCTCTGAAAAGAAACAATCGATGGACAGTTTAGAAAGTAAGAAGTGGCGAACTGTACGGTTAGCTGAAAAACAGGTTTTAGTGGTGGATGACGACCCGATAAGTGTAGAGATTAGTCAGCAAATACTTGTCGATTTAGGTATGAAAGTAGTAACTGCAACGACAGGAAAACAAACCTTAGCACTTTGTGAAACAGAAAAATTTGACGCACTTTTACTTGATTGTCATCTGCCTGACATTTCCGGATATGACATCGCCGAAATACTTTCACAACAGCATGGCTGGACAGTACCCATCATTGCACTGAGTGCGGATGAAACACATGAAGCTTCAGAAAAAGCATTGGCTTCGGGCATGTGTTTTCATTTAGTCAAACCAGCTAAGGCAGATGAGATCATTCACACTATAGATACGAATATTCACGCAGGCTACATTGAAGTAACTATTCCCGATGATCCCAGCCCTTTCATTTCTTCATTGGTAGCTTTCTACAATAAATACAGTCAGCAGAGTGTAATGTCAGATTTACTCAACATTTTCCACTCGCCCTCTGTCGATAATCTACTATTAAAAGAATTGTACGATGATGCTCAGAGCATTGGTGCCACTACCTTAGCACAATGTTTACAAGTACTTATTGAAACAGGTGAAAGACCCGAAGCTATCATTGCAAAAGATGTTGCAACTCTGTCCTTTGAGCTAGATGCAGCACTTCGCCTCATTGCACATACGATAAACAAAGGCACGCGTAAAACCGATATGCACTCGAATGAAAACCTGGATGACGCGGCAATTCTCTCAAGCTTAGACACTATACAGAATGCGTTAGAAGCTTACGATGCAAAAGCCCTTGAGTACATATCCAGTTTTGCTGCCCAACATTCAGAATCTCGCTTTACAATTGAAATTAATCGGCTTAAGCAGCTTGCCTCTATTTATGATTTTGAAGGGGCTTTAGTCCTAATTAAACAGTTGATAGACACTATTAGTAATGAACAACGTTAAACCCCAAAATAATAGATTCAGCGTACTTGTTGTCGATGATGAACCAGCCAATATTGATATATTGCTTGGAATACTTAGTCCTTATTATGACGTCAAGGTTGCGCCCTCTGGTGCCATAGCTCTCAAAATAGTGCAGCAGTTTACGCCAGACCTAATACTGCTTGATATTATGATGCCGGGTATGGATGGGTTTGAAGTATGCAAACAATTAAAAACTGACAGATTGCTAAGCCAGATTCCGGTCATTTTTGTCACAGCGTTGACACAAGGCGAAAGCGAAGAAAAGGGCTTTAAACTGGGTGGTGTCGATTACATAACCAAGCCAGTATCGCCCAGCATTACATTAGCGCGCGTGAAAACACATATTAGTCTTGCCCATCAAATGCGTATGACAGAAAACCTAGTGGCCAAACGCACTGAAGAACTCAGCAAAAGTCAGCAAAGTGCCATTACCATGTTAGCTGCTGCTGGGCATTATAATGATACAGACACAGGGCATCATATCTGGCGAATGGCGGCCTACAGCAAATGTTTAGCTATTGCCTGCGGCTGGTCCTATGACGATGCCTGCTTGTTAGCGCAAGCGGCGCCTATGCACGACACAGGAAAAATTGGTATTCCCGACGCTATTTTGAAAGCACCTCGTAGGCTAATAAACAGTGAAATGGAAGTGATGCGAACTCATGCACAAATTGGTCATAAAATTCTTTCGCAGTGCGATACGCCTTTGTTTAACCTTGCAGCGGAGATTGCGCTATGTCATCACGAAAAATGGAACGGCACAGGCTATCCTGAAGGCTTAGCCGGTGAGGACATTCCTGAGAGCGCTCGTATTGTCGCAATTGCAGACGTATTCGATGCTCTTACGATGAAACGTCCTTATAAAAAAGCATGGACTGATGACGATGCGTTTAATTATTTATTAGAGGGCGCAGGCAAACATTTCGACCCCAATTTAGTGGCGTGTTTTATCTCTATAAAACAGGAAATATTAGACACCAAAGCATATTGGAACCAGTTAGAAGCCGAAGGGAAGATGGCATCAGTAAGCGACTTGCTTCCTCAAAATTCTTAATTAGGGCATGATGCCTTATTCAACTCAACGAAGAAGGTGAGCCACATTTTAGTCAAGGCAAGAGTGAATAAATGGCATAAAAAAAGGTCGATATTATCGACCTTTTCAAAAAGAATACGTGTTGAGCGCAGGGCTTAACTTGCGCCAAGCTCGGCAGCAATAGCATCCGCTTGACGTTTTTCGCCCTGCACAAACTGCTTCCACTGCTGTGCCATAGCACGACTTTTTTGGTGCTTTTCTGCTTCAGCTAGCTGATTAAGCGCAAGGGCATATTGCTTCTTGTTGTAAAGTGCCATGCCTTTAATCAGGTAAACCAAACCAGGGTTTCTCAAATTGCCCTTTTCAACCGCTCGGTCTGCTGCAGCAATTGCATCGTCAAAACGCTCTTCATTAAGAAGAATTTGCGCCAACTGTGCATCTAACTCTCCGTCTTCAGACAGTTCAGCCGCTTGCATCATCACTGGTATGGCTTTGTCTTGCTCTTTGGCTAGCGACCAGCTTTGGCCTAAGAACTTAAGGTTACGCAAGTTTTTCTCTAGCACACCGTCGTTCATCGCCTGCTCCATCAACTTGGCACCTTTGTAAGGTACGCGATGATAGTAATAAAGCTGCGCCATGTTAAACACATCAGCGGATGTATTAACGAACCCGCGCTGATAGGCGGTTTCCATAATAGCTAACTGCTTGCGCTCTTCACCTAGCTCACCATACATACCGGCTAGCTGGATCCAATATTTAGGCTCATCAAACAACTTCACCATTTTAATAAGAACGTCTTTAACCTTTTGAGGCTGCTTGAGTTCATAGAAAATAGCACGTTGAAGAATTAACCACCCTTCATCAGGGATCATGCCTTCTGCTTCGTGATCGGCAACCGCTTCAGAAATCCACATTGCCGCTTCGTCGTACTGTTTATTTTGGTAGTACGCCTGGGCTTTGATGACCTTATTTTTAACCGGTACTGGACCCGTATTTAGGCTTTCCCAACGTTCCAAATAAGTGATGGTGTCGTCGTAATTACCCTGCATAAGGTTAAGCTGAGCCAAACTGAAAAGTGTGGTCATTTCGAACTTTTCAGGAATAGGCTGCTGCTCTACCACTTTAGCAAACGATTCCAACGCTTTTGCATAGTCTTCGTTGTTGTAGTAAATGAAGCCGAAAAAGTTGTACATCATGGCTTTTTCGTAGGCGTTCATTGAGTCAGACTTATCTTCTACTTCTTTCAGTATAGCGATAGCTTCTTCAATATTACCTGCTTCATCCGCCGCCGTTTGTGCGCGAGCTAGCTGTTCGTAAACCTTGCCGCGTAATGTAGGTACGCGGCGAGTTTTCTTCTCGCTGGCTTTTTGCTCTTGTGCAATAGCGTCGTTGGCAACCAACATGCTAGGTACAGATACCGTGGCCGATGCAAATGCAAACGCCAGTGCACTAAGCAATGTATTCGTCTGTTTTCTCATCATGTTCTGTTACCCGTCAATTTGGAACGTAATACGGTTTTGCACACCAGACACTTCTGTTGCTTCGCCATTAACCACGCGAGGTTTATATTTGAACTTCATGGCAGCATCGATAGCCGCTTGTTCAAATATACCTTCTGGGTTTGCTTCTACAACAATTGGGTCGCGCACCGCACCTTGCTTAGTTACCGTAAATTCCACAATAACGAAGCCTTCGATACCGCGCTGAAGCGCACGTCGTGGATAAACCGGCGCAACCTTAACAATGGGCAAGTATTCACCGTCACCAGACTCAAGGGCCAACCCGCCTTCCAGTGAGATGTCATCACCCACTTCAGCGCCAAAGTCCATCGACGTGCCTTCTGCATCAGGAGAAGGTGAGTCCATTTGAGGCTGCTCCATCTGCGGTGGCGGCTCTTCTGGCTTAGGTGGCTTCTTCGGCTTACGATCTTTTTTCTCAACCTGTTCATCCTGCTTGACCCTTACAAAGTCAAGCACGCTTCCCTTGGGCGGCTCAGTTAGCGCGCTGCCACCCATCTTGATAAGCGATTGCATCAAGAAGAACAGGCCTAACGTGATCGCAAGGGAGATAACAAATGCGATTAAATATCGTGGCATGATTTATTGCTCTTGGGCTGCAATCGAAACATCGTAAACGCCAGCGGCTCGTGACGCGTCCATAACCTTAATCAAGGTTTCTGTTGTGGCCTTTTTGTCAGCCTGAATAACAACAGTACCCTGTGGGTTTTCAGCGTGTAGGCGCTCAATATTCGCCTGCACGGCGCGGACATCAATACGACGCTTGTTTATCCAAATTTCGCCTTTATCTGAAATAGCGATAAGAATGTTGGCGCGATCCTTTTTCACAGCTGTGGCTGCTTCAGGACGGTTAACATCAATACCGGCTTCTTTCACAAATGACGCAGTCACGATAAAGAAGATCAACATGATAAATACAACGTCCAGCATGGGCGTCATGTCGATGGCTGCTTCTTCTTCATCGACTAAGTTTTGAAAGTGCTGCTTCATAATAAATACCTTACCTTAATGCTTAGCTAGCATTAACGTTGAATAATCAATGCATCCTCAAGATGCGTGCGTTCTGATTTCACCATACGTGTTAACCAGGTAGCGGCGAATACGCCTGAAAGTGCGCCAACCATGCCCGCCATTGTGGGGATAGTGGCTTTCGATACACCTGATGCCATTGAACGAGCATTACCTGAGCCCGCAATCGCCATCACATCGAACACTTCAATCATACCGGTAACCGTTCCCATCAAGCCTAGCAGCGGGCAAAGCGCTACCAGAGACTGAATAATTGGGATGCTGCCGTTTAGGCGCATGGTTAACTGTGAAATTGTTTTCTGACGAACTTGCTCGGCGAACCAAGAAGAGCGATCGGCACGTGCTGTCCACATTGCTATCGCTTCTTTCTTGGCTTGCTTGTGCCAAACCATCAGATACATCGCACGCTCGAGGATCAAAAGCCACATAACGAATATCAGCAGACCGATGACCAGGAGAACCTGGCCACCTGTTTCTGTGAAATCGCGAATTGCTTCTAGAAACTCGATCATGATTAGCCTCGCTCAGCGCGCTCTGCAATTACGCCAGACGCCTGTTCTTGTAGTATGTACACAATGTTCTTAGAACGTGTGTTAAGCATTGCATAAAGCAGTGTCATTGGGATCGCTACAACAAGACCTAGTACTGTTGTTACAAGTGCAGTTGAAATACCGCCTGCCATTAGTTTCGGGTCACCTGTACCAAACAAGGTAATTGCCTGGAAGGTGTTAATCATACCCGTTACCGTACCTAGTAGACCCATTAGCGGCGCAACTACTGAGATAATCTTAATGATAGTTAAGTTACGACCTAACTTTGGTACTTCACCCAAAATCGCCTCTGTAAGGTGAAGCTCAAGCGCTTCAACATCAGCGTTTGGATGCTCGTCACGTACTTTAAGTACACGGCCAAGCGGGTTGTTAGTGTTAACTTCTTTGCTCTTAAGCTGCTTGTTTACTTTCATGCGAATAAGCGACAGCGTTACAAGACGCTCTAGAGCAAGTAGTAAACCAAACGCACCAACGATAAGAATGATATAACCTACAACACCGCCCTGCTCTACGCGCTCTTTAAGATTTGGCGCTTGAACTAGAAGACCAAGGATTGAACCACCTGTCGGGTCGATACCAAATTGAACTAGCTCACCATTTGATGCTTGTAGTTTTGCAGCAGAGTCGTTGTAACGGTCAGCAGGTTGACGTACTAGTTCAGACACTGTGCCTGTTACGCCGTTGTAGTCTAAGTATTTGCCGTCAGCAACTAGCGCAAATGGACCAACGCGTACTACCGACTTATTAACTTTCTCGCCGCCAGCTTCAACAACGTCAGTGGTAAAGGTAGTCACCTTGCCTGATTCAGTCATTTCACGCTGCATTTCAAACCACACGCGCTCAATTTCTTCAATTGAAGCAAGTTTTGAGCTTGAACCCATATCTTGTGCCATTTGGTCAAGGAACTCTGAACGGCCTTGAATTTGCGCAGAAATAACTGAGTTATAGAATTTATTTTTGGTGTCACCAGCGATTTGCTGAAGTACACCGAATAGCTCTTTTAGTGAACCAAGACGCGTGTCTAGTGCACCGTTTAAGTCAGCCAGTTTGAATTCGTTTTCTTCGAACTGAGTTTCAAGCTGCTCAGATTGTGCAAGCATTTGGTCACGCTTTTCACGGGTTTCGCGAAGAATGCGATCTTGCTCTGCACGTTGCGCTTGGAAATCACGCTCGCGCTGTTTGTTCTGCTCTGACTGTGCGAACTGACCTTCTTCTAATTGCTTAAGAAGTGCGTCTAAGTCCATTGCACGGTCGCTTTGTGCGAAAGCACCAACGCTGATGCTAAGGGCTGCTAGACCAACAGCGATACGTTTTACTGTGTTAAACATTCTCATCAACCTCTTAGTCTGTAATTGCCACTGGCAGCATTAGCAAGTCTGGTGCAAGTTGCTTCTTCGCCATGCGCAGACCTTTTGTAATTTGTGTACGGTAGCTGCTATCAAGCTCTTCCCACTGACGGGTTTGCTTGTTCCAAACACCTTGCATGCTCGCATCACGTGTTTGATAAATTAGCGCTGTACGACCAAGGCGTAGGAATTCTACATCACGCTCTTGACCGTTAATTGAATGAATACCGCTATACGCTTCCATAGTGCGGCCGTAATCCATCTCTACTTGGTACGCTTCCATAACGCGGCGGAATTTTTCAGACGCAGCAACGTCAGCGCGGTCCATCATTGCGCGAAGGTCAGCGACGCGGTTGGCGCGCTCTTCTGGAAGGAAAGGTACGTCCAAAGCAACAAACTGCTCTAGGCCGTCAATCATACGCATCATGAGTGGCGTGATTTGGCGTTCAACAACAGACACTTCGTCAATAGCTGAGTTCAGATCTGCCATTTCTTGTTCTTGGTTATTGATTTGCTTACGAAGCTGAGTGTTATAAACCTCAAGGCCTTCGATTTCTTTCATCAATGTTTTGAACTGTTGAAGTTTGCTGTCAATTTGATCGGTAATACCGTTTATTTTTTCTTGCGATTTTGCCGCTGACTCATTGATTTTCGCTGCCTCATCGACAACGGGTTTTAAGACTTCATCGTCTTGTGCCAGTACCGGTGTCGCTGCTAGCGCACCTGCTACAAGCAAGGCATTGATAAGCTTCATACATTCAAACCTTTAAAGTTAAAAGAAATCGGTTATATCCGACTATAAATTTCTGCGCGTAGGATAGGAGTTTTCTGTGACAGTTTTATTACGGAACTGTCATAAATAGACCAAAAGTGTCATCTATTGCACATAAAAAAGGCCGCTGGTTAGCGGCCTTTGTAATAAGTTAAGGTTTAGAAGTCATATTTATATGACAACCTAATACCTGTACCCCTTGTCTCCGACCTAAGCAACGTATCATTGAATTCAATTTCACGATCTTCACCTAGAATATTTTGAACGCGTAATGTGACAGTGCTATTAAAGTCTGGGTAATAGTTGTACACCATATCAAGTGAATGGAATGGTTGTTCGAAGTTATCGTCGAAACCGTCGATACCCGGAATTAGAATACGCTCACCAAATACGTTGTAGACGAGTGAGGCAGAGTGTTCACCGTTATCTGAGTCATAACCCAACTGCATGTTAAGTACATACTGAGAGTGACCCGTCATACGACGCTCAACATTAGTAATCGCCGCAGAAACACCGGTTTGCTCAACAATATTCTGACGATCTAATACGATTTCAGAATCACTGACAGTGATGTTACCTGTAGTAAACAAGTTGTCCCAGATACCGTCACCAATAAAGGCCAAATCTTGTAGGAATTCAACTTCGACACCATAAACCTCACCAGATTCTGCGTTAGCAATACGAATTAGCGGTGGACCATCCTGAGCTGGAGACTGTACCGATTCAATTGGCGCTTCCATGTCTTTGTAGAATAAGCCTACCGATACGTTGTTGCCTGCTTCACGGTACCATTCCCAACGTAAATCATAGTTAATGATATCTGTTGTGCTTACACCAGGTGTACCTGCAATCGGGAAGTTAGTTAATGGGTCTAGGTAAGTTGCTGATGACACTTCACGAAGATCAGGACGCACAACTGTTTGACCGATGCTCGCTCTTAACTGCATATCGTCTTCTAAGAAGTAAGTTACAGCAAGCGCTGGATAAAACCCGTCTTCTTGAAACGCTAGCTGTGAACGATCTGCTTCATCACTCAAGTCAAATTGGTTTGTTCGCGGATCCAATGGCGCCACTACCTGACGGAAGTCTTCATAACGGGCACCACCAGTGAAACGCCACTTGTTGTCATAGAAGAAATCAGCTTCTAGATAGTACGCATCAATTTTTTGACCCGCTACATAGTCATCACCAGCAATAGTCGTATCACGAATGATAGGTCGGCTAGACAAAGACAGGGTGTCTAAAACGCTGTCGCTGAAGATTTCGCTAAAGTCGTTACCATCTAATATTGAACGGTCTTCAACACCTAACGTATTGATATCGAAACGGCGGTTTTCTGCAGTACGAGTTTTGGTTACAAAGCTTGCACCCACTTTGTACTCAGTTTCCCACTTACCCATTGTCATCGGGTAAGTCACGTTATAGCCAAAGTTCTCCAAGCGGTCGTGAAGATTTTGGAAAGTATAACGAGCAGCAGTTTGTGCATCAGATAAGAAGATTTCGTTTTCATCGTCAAAAATACCATCTTCATTCACATCTTCCATAACGAAGCGTGCATTGAAGTTACCTGGCGCATAGCGTACCGAGCGGCCTAATGAGTATGTCCAGTCAATACCCATGAAGTTTAGCTCTGGGATTGTATGCTGGCCTTTAAGTTGATTGGTATATAGCGAGCGTTCTTCGTACTGAACATCAATATCTCTAATACGCAAGCCTTCTGCTTGGTTCAGGTTTTCAGTATTACCGAACATCTCGCGGATTTCGTCGCGCGTATCGTTTAGCACGATAAGGCTATAATCAATACGATGTTGACGGTTATAGTCTACACCTAGTGTTAATAGTGAAGACCAAGTCACCGTTTGCTCTGTACCTTGGATATCATCAAAGAAGCGTACATTGATAATGTCATCGCCGACTAAGTCAGGGTCTTGTAGCTCGTATTCTTCAGAAGAGCGGGTTTGGGCTGAATAACGTGAAGTTACCAAAAAGCCAAAGCGCCAGTCGTCATCGTAATCATAGCTGTCACCATAAGTGACATTAACGCGCATGTCAGGATCGGCAGACTCTCTTTCTAGCCCGTATTCTCTATTAACACCTTTGAATAGTTCTAATGCTTCTTCTGGCTCAAGATCGTCTAAGAAATTTTTTGAATCCCAACGTTCTTGAATAGCTGCTGAAACGCCACGAGTACCGTCGTCTTCACCTGTCCAATCGCGTCCACCACCAGCATAATCTAACACATCACCAGAGTTTTCCGTATCGATACCAACCGCAGCCGATACGTTGAAAACACGCTGTGTAGGTATAGATTTCAATCGGATATTTACGTTACCGCCACCGAATGCCGCAGGCATGGAAGGCGAATACGATTTTTGAACCGCAAGGCTTTCTATAATGCTCGACGGGAACAAGTCGAGAGGTATTACGTTACGCGTTGGATCTGGGCTTGGCACGATTGCGCCGTTTAATTGTGTTGATGAGTAACGCTCACCAAGACCACGAACATAGATGAAACGACCATCTACAAGTGTAAGACCAGTTACACGACGAAGTGCACCCGCAGCATCACTGTCACCAGTACGAGCTATCTGCTCAGCACCCATGATGTCAGCTACGAAAGCTTGATTTTTACGTTCTTCCATTACTGCCGTCGCCGTGCCCTTTAGGCGTGTACCGGTAGCGACAACTTCCTCAATCACTTCGTCTTCGTTTGATTGAGCGAAAGCCATAGACGCTGGAAGCAAAATACTTGCTGCAACGGCTAAGCTAATGGGCTTTAGAAGAAACCTGTTAGCAGGTCTGTTCATGATGAACCTCTTTAGAAAGGAATACATTCACGAAAATAATTCGTGTCTTACAAACTTAAAAGCAAGTGCGCCACTTTTGCAACGCACTTGCTTGTTTTTAGCTATGCGAACTGGGTCTTATTCAAGACCAACAGTCCATCCCGCAGTCCAGTCGTTATCAGCGTCTTTAACTGCGCCGATAAAGTCTACTGAAGAGAAGAAGCTGTCTAGCGTCGATACGTCAGTCGCAGCAGTTGCGTCTACTGTGTAGATACCGTTAAGTACTGTCGCAGTATTATCAAGTAGGCTGTTACCTGTTTGTGCGGTGAACCAGTCTTCTTGGCTAAAGTCACCAGAATCTTTGATGTTTTCCGCACATGCTAGTACAGAAGTTTCAAAAGTAAGTTGTGGGTCGTTAGTGCCGTCCATGTTAGCAAGTAGCGTAGTGTCGCCATCGCTTAGGTCAGCTTCAAAACACTCACCCATACCCGCTGGGCCAGTAACTACGAAGTTATAAAGCTGTGCGTTTGTCTGGTCGCGAAGAAGAACGCCTTCAGAATCAGAGTCAGCAGTATCGAACTCGTTACCAATGATAGTCATGTTAGCAACCATTGGGTTAGAGAACGCTGTACCGTCGCCGCCGTCGCCGTCACCTTCAATTGCGCGGTTAGCATCAGAGTTATCTTCTGCGTGCTTAACAAGAACAAATTGTAGTTTACCTTTGTAACCGTTATCCCAGTCTACAGAGTCATCTTGAATGCCTGTTAGCGTAAGATACTTAACGTTTACTGCACCACCAAAGAACTCAACACCATCATCTGCGTTTTTGTGTACTTGTACGTACTCAACAGTAGTACCAGAACCTACACCGCCAAATGTGATACCGTTTAGTTCGTTATCTGGTGCGATTTCGAAACCACCGTGCATTACGCGAACGTAGCGAAGCGTACCAGAGCTATCAGTGTTATCTGTACCACCGAACACTGCACCTTCTTGTGCACCTTCAACTTGAAGTGAACAGTCAGTACCGTCTTGAGGGCACTTAGTAGATTCGCCGTTACCTAGAACAATCATGCCGCCCCATTGACCAGCTTCACCCGCTTCAAGACCGCCAACAACGTGGTCACGTGAAGTGAATGTGATTGGGTCTTCAGCAGTACCGTTTGCATTAATTTCTGAGTCACGGCTGATTACTAGGTAGTCGTTACCAGATGCGCCATAAACAGTTACGCCTGGCTCAACAGTAAGCGTTGCGCTGTTTTCTTTGTCGCCACCTACGAATACTGCACCAGAAAGTGCGTAGAAGTTACCTTCTGTAAGCGTAAGGTCAGATGTGATAGTACCTGATACTTCACACGTAGTGGTTGAACCGTCTACTGGCGTGATTGAAGTTGTACCTGATGGACAGCCAGAAGCAGTTTCCACTAATTCGATGTTACCGCCACCGAAACCGAATGCCCAGCCTTGACGCCAGTCATCTTCGCCAATAGCACCAACGAAGGTGTTTGCTTCGAAGAAAGTATCAAGCAATGTAGACGCGTCGCCACCAGCTGTAAGAAGGTCGCTTTGAGCTGTTAGTGTACCGTCTGGGTTAAGACCAAGATTTGCGCGGTCTTCAAAGGCGATTAGCTGGTTGCCTTCTTGACCTGTAAACCACGCTTCTAGGTCAACTGCACCTTCTGGTGTGTTGAACGGCTCAGAACAAGCGATAGCTGAGTAAGTCATGGTTAGGTCACCATCAGAAAGGTTAGCTTGAACCGTTTCGTCAGTGTCCATTTCTAAACACTCGCCCATTGCTTCTGGACCAGTGATAAGGAAGTTCATTAGGTTTGCGCCAGTTTGGTCGCGAAGTAGTAGACCTTCAGAGTCAGCGTCAGCTGTGTCGAAAGTGTTACCAATAACTGTCATGTTAGCGATCATTGGCTTAGAGAAATCTAGGCCGTCACCACCGTCGCCATCACCTTCAATACCGCGGTTCGCGTCAGAGTTGTCAGCAGCGTGCTGAACATATACATACTGAAGCTTACCTTTGTAACCGTTGTCCCAGTCTACTGAGTCATCTTGGTTAGCCGTTAAAACTAGGTGTTTCGCGTTTACCGCGCCACCGAAGAATTCTACGCCGTCATCAGCGTTGCTGTGTACTTGTACATAGTCAACTTCTGTACCTGAACCAACACCACCAAATGTAATACCGTTAAGTTCGTTGTCTGGCGCAATTTCAAAACCAGCGTATTTAACAACTACGTATTTAAGGATACCAGAGCTGTCTGTATCGTCTGTACCACCAAATACTGCACCCTCTTCTGCACCTTCAACCTGAAGCGCACAATCAGAACCGTCTTGTGGACACTTAGTTGATGTACCGTTACCTAGGATAACCACACCACCCCATTGACCAGCACCAACTTCGTCGCCTACAACGTCGTTAAAAGATGTCATGATGATAGGCGCTGATGCTGTACCTTCAGCTTCAATTTGTGAATCACGGCTTACTACAAGATAGTCAGCGCCAGTACGACCAAAGATCACTGTGCCTTCTTCGATTGCAAGTGTCACGCTGTCAGCTTTGTCGTTACCGATAAACACTGGACCTTCAAGCGCCCATACTTTGTCGTTCGTTAGCGTGATAACGCCTTGGTCGTCAGCATCGTCAGCTGTTAAGCGACCAGAAAGAACGCGTACTTCAACCGTTTGGCCGAACGCATCAGAAACTTCACCACTTAGGAAAGAGCTTACTTCACCTGGCGCTGTGTCAGTTGAACCTGTGTCGCCGCCAGTGTTGCCGCCATCAGTGTCACTACCATTATTGTTTGTTGTATTAGTAACGCTGTTA
Source organism: Alteromonas alvinellae (assembly GCF_902705805.1). Lineage (NCBI taxonomy): Bacteria > Pseudomonadati > Pseudomonadota > Gammaproteobacteria > Alteromonadales > Alteromonadaceae > Alteromonas > Alteromonas alvinellae. The sequence goes on from NZ_CACSIH010000127.1 coordinate 23,350, forward strand.
TCAATATCGCCTTCGCTGATATTGATGTCGCCGCCACAGCCTGCTAGCACAAGAGCAGTAGCAATAGCTGAAGCTTTGAAAAGTTGCTTAAGTTCCATGTGTTTCTCCAAGTACGGTATAATTATGGATTTAGAAAACGCCGAAACTTTACCTAAGGTAGATGACACATTTGTTACATAAAGGCGCTGTAACAAAAGTTTCACAGAAAAAGTTCAATTTTGGGCTAGAAAATACGCTTGCAAGACTCTCTCTGGCAACTGGAAATTTGTTTTTCGTATAGTTTTCAAAGCTTAATTGGTAAACGTTTGAATTTTTTGGCCGGACGTGAACTTTATTTATTACCGACACCATCTCTCATTCAATCGTAATTATTTTGCCGATTGGTAATGCACCTTTCTGATTTATGACGTAATTATGACATTATGGGTAAAGAAAAACGGACTTTTAAAGAGACTTTAGCCAAAAACTCGTTGATTCATGTAGCGGCATTAGATTGGTTTGCGTTGTTTTGAAAGGGCATTTATTATTCATCAAGCAATCGGCGTTGGCGTACCAATACATCTTCACGAATGGGGAAATATCCGTCTCTTAACACCTGCTCCTGCCCTTCCTGTGACAAGATATAGCGCAAAAACTCTCTTTCCAGAGTAGGTAAAGGCTCACCAGGCTTTTTATTTATCACTAAATAAAGAAAACGGGCAAACGGATACGTTTCGTTGCGCACCGTATCAATAGAAAGAGGGATTAAGCTATCTAGCGACTCACCTAAAGGCAGAGCGCGAACTCCTGCGGTTTTATAGCCGTAAGCGGCATAGCCAATCGCGCCTGTACCGCTGGCCACGGACAATACTACAGATGCAGAGCCAGGTTGTTCGTTTACCGTATTCTTAAAGTCACCATCGCACAGCGCCATCACTTTAAACAAGCCGTAAGTACCCGATACTGAATTTCGACCGTACAGCCTGATAGGAGAACGATAGCCTATATCGTCAACGCCGAGCTGAGACCAATTGGTAATGGCTGTATTGCTGCCACAAAACTGGGTTTCAGAAAACACCGCGTCAACTTGCTCAAGGGTCATACCCGGCAGCGGATTGCGTCTATCCACAAAAATGGCGATGGCATCCATTGCCACTTTTAATACCGTAGGCGGGTAACCGTGGGTTCGCGTAAAATCCCGTATTTCACTGGGTTTTAGTTCTCGGCTCATAGGGCCTATGGTGGCAGTACCTTCAATAAGTGCCGGCGGAGCGGTAGATGAACCTGACGCCTGTATTTGAAAGCCGACCTGAGGATAAAGGGTTTTGAATTCCTGTGACCAAAAGGTCATTAAGTTTGCCAGCGTGTCTGAGCCAACAGAGGATATTTTTCCTGCCACCCCAGGCTTACGTTCATAGGCAGGTACTTGATAGCTACCAGAAGCAGATGACGAGCTTTGAGTATTTTGAAAATCAGCCAGGGCTCCAAATGGTAACAATAAGCCTATTACTAAAAGTAACGTTGAAAGGCGGTAGCGTTGCCCTTTCATCTTGTCATGCTTTTTGCTCACCAACACTTCTCGCCTCTTAGGGTTACAGTTGCTCTGCAATCAACTCGTTATCCAGCACAAACGAGAAATTGCTGCCCTCACCCAATGTACTGGTTATATCTAAACGGGAATTATGATGACTTAGTACATGTTTTACAATGGAAAGACCTAAGCCTGAACCGCCTGTCTTACGTGAACGTGCTTTATCCACGCGATAAAAGCGTTCGGTAAGGCGGTTAAGGTGATTTGGCTCAATACCATCACCGTTATCTACCACAGAAAATTGCGCGCCATTTGGTTTACGTTGCCAATACACATTAATTTCACCACCTGCTGGGGTGTAGTGAACCGCATTGAAAACCAGGTTTGAACACGCGCTTCGAAGCTCAGTTTCCACGCCAAAAACATAGAGTTCTTTATCGATGTGGAAGTTTATTGTGTGGTTTTTCTCTTTGTTAAGCGCCTGCGCTTCTCTTTCCACTTGCGCAAGGACCACAGGAATATTCACAACATTTTCGTAGATGCGCTCCGAACTTGCTTCAATGCGCGACAACACCAGCAAATCTTCTATCAAGTTTTGCATACGGTGGGTTTGCGATGTCATTTCTTTCATCGCTTTTTGCATGAATGGATCGGAGTCTTCATCAATAGGAAGAATTTCAAGGTATCCGTTAATGACCGTTAGCGGCGTACGCAATTCATGAGACACATTTGCCACAAAGTCCTTACGCATTTCTTCAAGCTGGGACACCCGCGTTATGTCACGGGCAATCAGCAATAGATGCTCATCGCCATAAGGCATAATCCGGTATTCAAAGGTTTTGTTGGGGTTAGTAGGCGACGGTACTTCAATGGGGTATTTATAATTCCCTGCATGAAAGTACTGAATAAACTCCGGATGGCGCAACAAGTTGTCGATTCGACGCCCTGAGTCTTGCGGCCATTTAAGCCCTAAATCCAAGCGAGCAAGGCGGTTACACCAAATAATGCAGGCCTTAGCATCAACCACTACCGCCGCATCAGGCAAGGCTTCAGACCCCTCTCTAAAGCGCTTTACCAATTCACCAAGTTCTTTACGCTTATTGCGGTTACGACGCTGAAGGTAATAAATCCCTTCATAAATATGTTCCCACACGCCACGCACGGTTGGTGGAGACATTTTACGACTATGCCATAACCAGCGATTTAGCTTGTAAAGATGCCAGTAGTTAAATAGCAGTAGCAGCGTTGCGCCAATAGCAACGGCAAACAGCATATCATCCAAATACCACCCTACCAGCGCAAAAACCACAAGGAATAGCACTAAGCGCAATGTACTTCTCAACCAGGAGAACGGGTAATACATGAAATAGCTCGCGTTGTTAAAGGTGGAATTGGGCGCATGCCCAGATGGCGCTGCGGCATCAAGGGAATAACACCATGTTACTCCCTAAACACTACATTTATTACAGCTTAGTAGAAAAACGGTAACCCGCGCCGCGTACTGTCTGGATCATAGCATCATGTCCGTGGCGAGAGATAGCTTTGCGTAGACGTCGAATATGTACATCTACCGTTCTGTCTTCTACATACACATTGGTTCCCCAAACATTATCTAGCAGTAACTCTCGGCTATAAACACGTTCTGGGTGCGTCATAAAGAAGTGCAACAACTTAAATTCAGTTGGCCCCATGTCTAACGGCTCTTCATTCGCCATTACGCGATGTGATACCGGCTCAAGTTTTAGGCCATTAAATTCAATGGGCTCCTCGCTTGATGTAGGCGTTACTCTTCGCATCACTGCTTTTATTCTTGCCACAAGCTCTTTCGGCGAGAATGGTTTAGTCACGTAGTCATCAGCACCAGCATCTAACCCACGAATTTTGTCTTCTTCTTCGCCACGGGCCGTAAGCATGATAACGGGAATGTCACGAGTAAACTCGTGCTGCTTTAAACTTTTAGCTAGCTGTACACCGCTTCCTCCCGGCAACATCCAATCTAATAAGATTAAATCTGGGTAAGGTTCGCAAATTTTTTCTTGCGCGATGTCGAAATCTTCGGCTTCAATTATGTTAAAACCAGACTGCTCAAGCACAAACTTAAGCATTTCACGGATAGGCGCTTCGTCCTCAACCACCAACACTGTACGAGACATCGTAATATTCCTGCTCATTTTTAAACGCCGTTATTATTAATGTGGTCTGTGACAGTTTTATTAAAACGATTACATTAATGTGTCAAGTTTAATACGTTTATAAAACACGCGACGCACAAAGTTTGAGCATAGAATCTTGTTTATTCATACGATTGCGCATATTCTTGGTTTGTCTTAAATTTCAACGTGTATGTAATTTATAACGACTATCTCGCCATGGTGTGGGTATCATCAAAAGTCTGAAGTAACAGGGGTATGTTTTTCTATGGCTGCGGTCAAGACGGGGTTATCGAGGAAGCTTTTAGCAAGGGTACTGTCTGTATACTTTGCCCTCACACTGCTTGTGACAATAGGACAAATCTTTACTGAATATCTCAGCACAAAAAATCACGTTGAAGGCGAGCTGCAAACCCTGAAAAACACCTTTTCTTCAAGCCTGACTCGCGCCTTGTGGGAGTTAAATAATGATCAGGTCCGCGCTATTGCTGAAGGATTAATGTCACTGCCTATTGTTGAAGGACTTCAAGTACGCGGTGAGAATGGCAACTACATTGCAGAGTATGGCATTCGTGCGCAACGCTCACCCGCACCTGTTGATCAAGAACTCATAGAAGATCACGCCGGCGGCGTTTTTAGCTATAGCTTTCCATTGGTGTTTAAATTCTCTGGGCGCGAATCTACCGTTGGCGATGTCACCTTGTATTCGAGCTTCGACACTATTTTTAGTCGTATTGAAGTGGGCGTGTTTTTTCTCATCGGTAACGCATTGGTAAAAACCACTTTTCTTGTCTTCTTATTCATGACCGCATTTCGCACCATGCTTTCTGAACCGCTGCAAACCATTACTGAGCAAATGGGTAACTTCGATCCGCAACATCCAGAGGAGAGTAAACTCAGCATAAAACTCGATGATGACAACGAGCTATTACAGCTTAAGGAATCTTACAACCACGTTATTGACGACCTTATTATTTCAAACAATAAGCTGAAAGACGCGCAGAATGAACTTACCCTCGCCAACAAGAAGCTAGACGACCAAAACCTTATATTAGAACAAGAAGTGGCAAAGAAGACCGCATCTTTGTCTCAAATCATGCTCGACTTAGAGCAGCAAAAAGACGAACTTATTGCCCATCAACGAGAGCTTCGCCAGGAAAACGAAAACCGCCAGTACATAGAAGCTGAACTTCGCAAACGCAACCAAGAACTCGCCAGTTCAATGGATACGCTTCATCAAGCACAAGAACAATTGGTTGAATCAGAGCGCATGGCCTCACTAGGCGGCCTTGTTGCGGGTATAGCGCATGACGTTAACACGCCCCTAGGGGTGAGCGTTACCGCAGCCAGTTTTCTTCAAGAGCGACTGAACAACTTAAAGACCGACTTTCAAGATAAAAGCCTGACCAGTAAGAATATGGCAAGCTTTATTGACGAGGCTGAGCAAACTGCACTCTTACTTTTGAGTAATTTAGAGCGGGCATCCGACCTTATTGCTAGCTTTAAACAAGTGGCCGTTGACCAAACTAGTGAAACCGAACGCGAGTTTGTTTTAGGTGATTACATTAACGAGATCATTCAGTCGTTAAAACCAAGCTTCAAGCATACTGAACATCAAATTAACGTATCCTGCCCCGACAATTTAGTTGTAACCTGTGCACCCGGCGCCATCGCGCAAATTGTCACCAATATGGTTGTTAACTCAATCACACATGGATTTGAAGATAAGACAGCCGGAACTATAACATTGGATGTGAAAGAAGCTGGCGAAAACGTTGTGGTTCAATACAGCGACGACGGTAGGGGCTTAGGTGAAGAAGAGCTAGGAAAATTGTTTGATGCGTTCTTTACCACCAAACGTGCGGAAGGTGGCAGTGGTCTGGGCACACATATTATGTATAACCTGGTTACCCAGTCACTTCAAGGCCATATCGAAGCTGACAGCAACCCCGGCAACGGCTTGCATTACACTATCCGGTTTCCTAAGAAAACGCACGCTTAGCTCTCCTATTTATTTTCAATCTGTAAAGCGTGCGGTAGGCGCACTTTTTAGAGCCAGTTATTCAATTGCATCGCAAGTATTCCGTTGGTACGCTTGCGCCCTATTTTTATCAAGAGAATGCTTACACTATGTGGTTTAAAAATGTAAAAGCCTATCAAATAACTCAGCCGTTATCGCTAGACGAGGGTGATTTAGAACGTGCGCTTAACGAACACGCTTTTCGCCCATGCGGCAGCCAGGATTTAGCAACCATGGGGTTCGCCTCTCCGTTTTCTCAGGCGGGTAAGCAAGGCACAATGTTCCATGTTGTTCAACAGCGTTTTTGGATAACCCTAAAAAAACAAGAAAAGATTTTGCCCGGTGCAGTGGTAAATGCCGAGCTTGACGAAATGGTGGCCAAAATTGAAATGGAAACCGGTTCGCCAGTTGGTAAAAAAGCCAAAGCAGATCTTAAACAAGAAATTCAAACCCGCTTGCTGCCCCAGGCATTTACGAAAAACACCTACACTCACGGCTTTATTTCTCTTGCTGACAACTTAGTTGTGGTTGACGCATCATCTGATGGCAAAGCCGAAGCCTTTTTGGCCATGGTAAGAAAAGCCATAGGCTCACTTCCAGTAGTGCCATTTACGCGCAGAAGCCTTCAAAGTGAGCTTACGCACTGGGTTACTGAGTCAACACCAGAAGGTGTAGGTCTACTTGAAGAAGCTGAACTAAAATCTACCGATGACACTGGTAGCGTTATTCGTTGTAAAAACCAGCCGCTTGATAGCGAAGAAATTAGTATTCATTTGGATGCCGGTAAGCTGGTTCAAAAGGTTGCATTCGAATATGCAGAAACGTTGACGGCTATAATGTGTGAGGATGGCGCCATTAAACGTGTTAAGTTCACCGACCGCATTAAAGAAGAAACTGACGATGTGCCAAAAGATCAGGTTGAAGCGCGCCTTGATGCAGAGTTCGCGCTTATGTCAGCCGAAATTTGTACACTGCTTAACTTCCTTCGCGGAGCGCTTAATCTTAACGACGATAGTTTATAAACTATCGGCAAATAAATATTAAGCCGATGAGAAAGATAGCCTAGCGCTATCGAAAAGCCTAATTACCTTGGGGTAGTTAGGCTTTTTATTAGGTCCTGTTAATTAACTTGCTTGTTTGAACTGGCAACTGCCATGTAGCACAAGTACTTCCAAGCTTTTTTCTGAGCCTTTTTCCTAGCCCTTTTCCTAACTTTTGCAAGAAAGTTGCCCAATCGCTTTAAGTGGGATAGTGAATAACCACAATAAAGCGCGTTTCTCCCACTTCATCTCGATAACCGTGGGGCTGGTCTGCGCGTAATATACATTGCTCTTGCGCTTGATAGGTTTGCCATTGACCATCTTGTAAAACCCCTAATTTTCCTTTTAGTACGTGAATATGTTCGGTGACGCCTATTTGATGCGCCGAAGAGTGCTGCTCATGAAAGTCCGTTAAGCATAGTTCAAACATTTCAAACTGGGTGGCTGAGTTAAACGGAAATAGCGTTTTTATGGTTACGTTTGGGTCGTTAGCGAACTTGTTGTCGGCATGTTGGGACGTAGGTGCGGTTTCATCACCTGACAAGAAAGAAGAAAAAGAACACGCAAGACCGGTTGCTATCTTCCACAAGGTAGCGATTGTGGGGCTAGACTCGCCTCGTTCTATTTGCCCCAACATGGCTTTAGACACGCCCGTCAACTGCGCGGTTTTATCAAGGGAAAGCCCCCGCGCTTTACGAACAGACTGCAGGTGGTGTGCAATACTTCTTGAAATAGCAGAAGGCTGCGCATTTGCTTTTGTCATGTAATGAAGGCCTTTTATTTTGACGCTGAGTTTAATAAAGCAGTTGTGCGCTATAACGCACAGATGTTAAGTTATCTATTGTACGTTATAGCGCACAGAAAGGTAGAGTAGCACATTCGATAGACACTAAAAGCGTGTTTCATCGCTCAGCCGATTCCAAATCGAAATTCCATCACGAGGGTTTTCATGAGTAAATGGAAGTTAAGTCATATCAGCGCAGGGCTAACCGCGGTTACAGTAGGTTACAGTAGTTCTGTTGTCATTATCATTGATGTAGCGCGTAAAGCCGGCGCCAGTGACGACATGGTAGTGAGTTGGTTGTTGGCGCTTGGGCTCGGTATGGGCATTACCTGCATTCTGTTTTCGTGGCTATCCAAACTGCCCGTTGTTACCGCTTGGTCTACCCCTGGCGCGGCCTTTTTGTTAACCAGTATCGGTGACTACCGTTTAAGTGAAGCCATTGGTGCATTTATACTATGTGCCTTGCTTTCTCTTGTAACTGCGCAAAGCCGTAGCCTGCTCAAACAAATAAGTCGGATTCCCCCTGCAATCTCATCGGCGCTTTTGGCCGGCATTCTCTTACCTATATGCCTTGCGATATTCAGTGATGTTAATGACGCACCCTACTTAGTTGCGTTATTTATCGCGGCTTATTTAGTAGGAAGCCGACTATTTCCCCGCTATCTTATGCTGTTGTTGCTGATCATGTCGGTGACCATTAGCTTGTTTATGAGTAGTGCAGATGGTGTGGTTGCTCTATCAAGCGACTCACCAGGGCTGCCATCAATATTCACCCTGCCCGAGCCTATTTGGGTAACGCCCATTTTCTCACTGAGTGCTGCCATTGGATTAGCATTTCCCCTTTTTCTTATCACCACGCTTTCTCAAAACTTGCCAGGTATAGCTATTCATCACGCCCATGGCTATACGCCCGACCACAAACCCATTTTGTCAGGCATTGCCATTGTTCAAGCCTTATTAGCACCTTTCGGTGGTTTTACCTTTAACTTAGCGGCAATAACAGCAGCGCTATGCATGGGCGAGCAAGCGGATGATGAAAAGTCGCAACGCTATAAAGCCGCTATAGCAGCGGGGGTGGCGTATTTGTTCATGGGGTTATTAGCGTCTGTGGTCGTTGCGCTATTTGTGAGTATGCCCAGTATCATTATTCATCTGCTTGCTGGACTAGCCCTATTAGCTACGCTGCAAGGAGCAGTGGTTCGCGCTATGGAAGTAGAGCATCACAGGGCTGCTGCTCTGCTTACCATGCTGTGTACGGCGTCTGGATTTAGTTTATATTCCATGACTTCAGCGGTGTGGGGATTAGGGTTAGGTTTATTGCTGCTTTACGTTCAAAAGAAGCCTGTTAGCGCGTAGCAGCATTTGTTTGCTTTGTGCCGTTTCATTGTCAGCTTTCCATTTTTCAGCTTTTCATAACGAAAAGGCCGGTACTGAAGTTATGCTTCAGTACCGGCCTTTGCAGTATTTTTTAGCTTAAAACACTTACAAGAAGATCTGCTTCGCTGCGCTTGCAAGCTCTTCAAACTCATCAGAGTGAAGTTCGCCCATATCTTCAACCACACCGCGCTGCATCGCTAAGTTTAACATAGCGTCTTTTTGACTGCCTGCAGCACCTGAAACTGCCGCGCCCACACGTACAAAATCAATATAACCTAGTTCATCAGGCAAGTAGCTTAAATCTTTCCAGTTTTTAGCCACGTTGACAAAGCTATCGCCGAAGCCCCATTCTCTCATTATGCTTGCACCAATGCGGCCAGCTAATTTATCTATAGCAACTTCAAGGAATGAAGGGTTAGCAAAGATTTCAGGATGACGTTCAGCTTCAGTCAAAATAGGTAAAACGCCAATGTTGTGAACCAGTGCCGCTAGCGTCATGGTATCCATGCTCATTTCACGCTTTTTCGTACGAGCGATATATAGCTGAAGTACTGCCATAGAGTTAGCAACAATATTTACAGTGTTTGCCCACTCTTGCTGTAAATAGCGTGCAACTACATCGTTTTTAGAAACGAATAGCTGCTCCATTGCTAACGCTGTAGAGATATTCTTAATTTGGCGCAAACCAATTCGTGTTACCGCTTGGCTGATAGAAGTCACTTTTACACTGCGGCCCATGTAAGCGCTGTTCGCAATTTTGATCATTCTTGCGCTGAGTGATGGATCTTGACCGATAACATCACCCATTGCGTTCAGGTTAATATCGGGATCGTCTGCCGCTTTACGGACTTTCAATGCAATAGCAGGAAGTGTAGGAAGGACCAGTGTGTCATTATTTATTTTTTCAACCAAGATGGTTGAAAGCGCGTTCTGTGTAGACATATTTCTACCCTTAGAAAGTTCCAAATAGCCTTGATAAGGCGATAGTTTGCGTTACCCGTTGTTCATCTAGGCATCATTAATTCTGACGCACTAAACAAATTGAATGTTCATGCGTTGCATTCCCTGCGTTCATTCACATAGGCCTCTATGTTTCACGCTAAAATACAAACCGTTTATTGTTTTATTATGGTATTTCTATCACCATACTATAGTAGCTCTTTGGTTTCGACCAACTAAAAAAGGCTGCTTCAGTACGAATAATTAATAACCGCAGAAGCACCAGAGCTCATTTAAAGTATAGACAACTAGTAGCAAACCACTATTGATATTGAGCAAATAATTTTCATACTTTTGTATAAAATCAAAAGCATAGCTATAGTGAACTACTTTATCACCGCACCAACTACTGTTTAATGACAGTGTAACGACACGGTAAACTTTATTATGAAAAAAACGATTTCAACATACTCTCCTATCGCTGCGGCTGTAGCAGGGTTATTCATGCTGACAGCGTGCAGCAAAAGCGCCGACATAACACAAACTCAAACGGCAAAGCCTGACACCACTACAGAGCAAACCTTACTTGTTGATGAGTCTCGCTTGTCTATTTATCACGGCGTAGATCTTACCAGCGATTTGTCACACCTTAGTGACAATCAACACAAAATGCTTTCACTGTTAATTGATGCATCGAAAATCATGGACGACTTATTCTGGAAGCAAGCGTTCTTTGAAGATAAAGATGCATTTCTTTCGTCAATTAGTGACGAAAAAGTTCGCCACTTTGCAGCGATAAACTATGGACCTTGGGATCGCTTAAATGGCGATACACCTTTTTTAAGTGGCTATGAAGACAAAGCGCTGGGCGCTGAGTTCTACCCCCATGATATGGAAAAAGAGGAATTTGCCACGGCAGATTTTGACGACAAACAAGGCATTTATTCCATGGTGAAGCGCGATGAAGCGGGCAACCTTTATTCGGTGCCTTATTCTGAAGCCTTTAAAAGCGAATTAATGAAGGCGTCTGACTTACTTAAAAAAGCGTCAGAGCTTGCTGAAGATGAAAGCTTTAAACAATATTTGCAGCTGCGTTCTGAAGCCCTACTATCAAACGACTACCTGGCTTCTGACATGGCGTGGATGGATATGAAAACCAACCCTGTTGAGCTAGTTATCGGTCCTATTGAAAGCTACGAAGATCAACTCTTTGGCTATCGCGCAGCGTTTGAAGCCTATGTACTCATTAAAGACTTAGCATGGAGTGAAAAGCTAGCTAAATACGCGGCCTTCTTACCTGAATTACAGCAAGGCCTTCCGGTTGCTGAGGCATATAAAGCGGAAATGCCAGGTTCTGATGCAGACCTTAACGCTTATGATGTTATTTATTATGCCGGCCACTCTAATGCAGGCAGTAAGACCATTGCAATTAACTTGCCCAATGACGAGCGAGTACAGCTAGAAAAAGGCACCCGCCGCCTTCAGCTTAAAAACGCGATGCGCGCTAAGTTCGATACTATTTTGGTGCCTATTGCGGATACGTTAATTGTACCAGAGCAACGTGAATACATTACGTTCGACGCCTTTTTCGCGAACACCATGTTTCATGAAGTAGCACACGGTTTAGGGATTAAAAATACCCTAGATGGTTCAGGGACTGTGCGAGGAGCACTTAAAGAGCATGCGTCAGCGCTTGAAGAAGGCAAAGCGGATATTCTAGGTTTGTACATGGTACAAAGTCTTCTTGAAAAAGGTGAAATCACTGAAGGTACACTAGAAGATTATTACGTTACCTTTATGGCTGGCATTTTCCGTTCTGTGCGCTTCGGCGCAAGCTCTGCACACGGAAAAGCGAACATGATCCGCTTTAACTTCTTTGCCCAGCAAGGCGCCTTCGAGAAAACAGAAGACGGCATGTATCGCGTAAATATGGAGAAGATGGGCGCCGCAGTAGAAGCACTATCTGAACTAATCCTTACGTTACAAGGTGATGGCGATTACGATGGCGTAGCGAAGCTAGTAGAAACTATGGGTGTAATTAAACCCGATCTTGCTTCAGATTTAGCGCGCCTAGAGGCAGCGAGCATTCCAGTTGATATTCACTTCAACCAAGGTAAGAAAGTGCTAGGACTTGCTGACTAAGTAAGCACTGGACTTATCAAATAAAAAATGCCGCCCTGAGATAACTATCAAGGGCGGCATTTTTGTATCGCTAATTACACACGCTACTCTACATGCTGCTTCATGTTTTCGGTATATGGAGGCCAGCCTAACGGTTTACCCGCTAATACATGCAGATGAATGTGATACACCGTTTGACCACCGTATTCATTACAGTTCATTACCGTACGAAAGCCTTGGTCAGCAAACCCTTGCTCCTTTGCAATTTTTGCTGCAACAAATGACAAGTGCCCCACCACTTCGCGATCTTCTTCGGCTATATCGTTTACCGTTGCAATTTGCTTTTTCGGAATAACCAGAAAGTGAGTCGGTGCCTGAGGGTTTATATCTTTAAACGCCAGCGCCAATTCATCTTCGTACAATATGTCCGCTGGAATTTCCTTGCTGATGATTTTATCAAATATTGTTTCTGCCATATCTCACTTCCCTTACCAATTAGGTGATTACCAATTATGTTAGCGGTGTTAAAACATTTGCCTGCGAACATAATTAAAAATTAAGTGCTATTGTGCGGCGCTGGGGCACATTCTCATGCGAATAACCCCCTCATACGAAAACCCCTCATACGAAGAATAGCGCCCTTTTTCTTTACTTAAGCGAAAACAAACCACAGTAGTATTACGCCCAACGCCAAGCGATAGATAACAAAAGGCAGCATGCCGATACGCGATATCCAGCTTAGGAACAAATAGATACAAAGGTAGGCGCTTACGAATGAAAACGCCGCGCCATAAAGCAACGCATACCAGTCTACCGCTTCGTTGGCATTAAGCAGGTCGAGAGTGGCTAAAAGCCCCGCGCCTAAAATAACTGGGATAGACAGCAAAAAGGAAAAGCGTGCACACGCTTCGCGCTTAAGGCCTAACATCAAACCTGCGGTCATCGTAATACCTGAGCGAGATGTGCCAGGAATGAGTGCCAATACTTGGGCTAACCCGATATAGATGGCTTGCTTAAGTGTCAGTCCTTCTAGCTCTTGTTCGCGTTTTGCAGTGGCATCGGCGTACCATAGCAGCAAACCAAAAATAATAGTGGTACCCGCTATTACCAGCGCCGTACGTGCGTTTTCTTCTATCCAGCCTTTCATTAAAAAGCCAATAATAACCGCTGGAATAGTCGCCACAATTACGTACCAAGCAAGTTTGCTGTCGGTAGATTGTTGCTTGCTAAACCCTTGTGTTACCCATGCCACGGTCATCTGCCCTATTTCTTGGCGAAAATAAATCATTACCGCTAGAAGGCTTCCCACATGTACAGCAACGTCAAACGCTAAGCCCTGACTTACCCACCCAAAAAGTTCAGCGGGCAACAATAAATGCCCAGAGCTACTAATGGGAAGAAACTCAGTAACGCCCTGAATAATTGCTAGAATAATAATTTCGAAAAGTGTCATTCCTTTGCTTAACTCCAAGTAAAGTCAATTGGCCATAATTGCTGTTTCTGTTTATCAAAGTTTTGCCACATTTTGGCATAGGTTTCTTGCGTTTCAGGGTGAATGTCGTTGGGAACAAGTTCAGCTAACGGCCACAGCACAAACGCGTTGTAGCAAATCTCTTCGCGAGGTAAAACCACAGGGGTTGTAGTTACCTTACTATCATAGGTAAGCAAGTCGAGATCAAGGGTTCTGGCACAGAATTTTTTGTCTGTATGCACCCTGCCATTGTCTTTTTCAATGGCTTTAAGAATTGCGCACACCTCTTCTATACTTTTTGACGTCGTCGCACGGGCAGCAGCATTATAAAAAGGGCTGCCGTTAAAGCCCACCGCTTCGCTTTCGTAGACCGAAGACACTGCAACATCTGAGAAGTGTTGTTTTAGGGCAACCAAAGATTGCCTTGTGTAATGCTCGCGCTCAATATTAGAGCCAATGCTGATTAAGATGGTGTGTTGTGACATTAATTGCGCTCTTTACGCATTTCAACGGCAACGGTTTGCGCATTGGGAAGAATATTAGGTTTAACTATTTTTAGGGTTATCGATGCAACGGAGAAGTTTGCAAGTACCGTCTCCATAACCTTGCTTCCGAAAGCCTCAAGTAATTCGAACGTACTTTCTTTACCTACTTTTACGATGCACTCGGCTACTTTGGCATAGTCTACCGTATCAGCAACATCATCACTTTGCATCGCTGCGCTTAAGTCAACATCAAGTGTTATATCAAGAAGTAGCTGGGTGGTTCTTACTCGCTCCCAATCATAAACACCAATCAGGGTATCTACTTCAAGCCCTGTTATATAAATTTTTCCCATGGAATTTCATCTTGTCTGTTATCAAACCAGTTTATTGCCCTACTTTCCGGCTCCAATACTGGTCTTACTACTGCGCTTTCAACCACATATTGCTGGTAAACGGTGGTATATCGCGTTTGGATGGAGTAGCTTTACGCTTGTGTGGCACAACTATACCGCTGTATGACAACTGGGGGCAACCAAGGTTTTGTAATTTAATGGGACAAAAGCCTTTAACCTCCTACAAAAGAAGTGAAACCTGAAAGGTCGTGCTTCTAAAACGCTTTTGATAATTAGAATGAAAAAATGATTTCGCTAACGCTTTTAATGGCTGCTGTTGCCTACCTCTTCGGTTCACTATCAAGTGCAGTGGTTATAAGCCAATTATTTGGTTTACCGGACCCGAGAACCGCCGGCTCTAAAAACCCAGGTGCCACTAACGTATATCGCTTGGGTGGCCGTATTCCTGCGCTACTGGTACTTGTTATGGATATACTAAAAGGCACTATTCCCGTTTACGGCAGTTACTTTCTGGGCATAGAGCCAATCATGTTAGGCGTCATTGCTATTTTCGCGTGCTTGGGGCATATTTTTCCGCTCTATTTTGGTTTCAAAGGTGGAAAAGCCGTCGCCACTGCGTTTGGCGCTATGCTCCCTATAGGCCTCGATTTAGCAGGTTTGCTTATTTTGAGTTGGGTAGTAGTGGTGTTTCTTACGGGCTATTCTTCATTAGGCGCGCTTATCGCAGTATCTCTTGCGCCGTTATTTACATTTTTGATTAAGCCTTTATATACCGTGCCCGTGGCAATGCTTTCGCTGCTTATCATTCTACGCCACAAAGACAACATTGCCCGTCTTTTAGCGGGCAATGAAAGTAAAGTATGGGATAAGGGAAAAGTTAAAGAGTAAGCGCCTTTTCCAGCACATCTAACTTACCATCTATCGGCGTAACCGGCGCAATGCCAAGTATTTTGGCCAACGCAGGATAAATCTCCAGGTTGCTAAACACAGGTAGGGTGGTATTCGTTTTAAACGCAGGTCCCACTGCTACAAACGTCGCCCCCATATCAGGCAGCGTGTTCATGTAGCCATGCCCACCTTTACTAATATGCATGCTGTTGGCGTTTTTAAAGCGTGCTGGCGGGGCTATCTCAATAATAATATCGCCGGTTCTATTTCCCAATTCCATATGTCGCTCAGCGCGCTGGGTATCGTTAAGCACAATGTAACGGTTTTCGGCTATATGGGTAAGACGTTCTGTTTCTTCGGTGATTTGTTTATCGTTCACGCCCACTTTGGCGTAAAGATGAACTTGCGCTCCCTCATTTTCAATAATGAAGCTATCAGGTATAGATAAAGACTCAACTTCTATAAGCTGACTTTCATCAATGGGTGTCATGCCGTGGTCCGACACCACCACCAAGTTTACCGGCAAATCTAATGCGTTAATGCGTTCATAAAGTTGACCAATAAGTGCATCCACTTCCTGCACCGCATCATTGGTTTTGTCGGCAAAAGGTCCTTCGTCGTGTCCTACCGAATCGGTAAGCGAGAAATAACCCGCAATAAAGCGAGGGCGCGACACCTCAGGCAGTTTCAACCAAGTTATGATCTGATCTACTCGCTGTTGGTAATCGGCGTATTTAGAGTAGTGATAGAAGTAGCTAGGCAAGGTACCTGATATGCGTGAATCAGACTCTGGCCAGAAGAAGGTAGCTGCCTTCATGCCATGATATTCCACTAAGTTCCATAGCGGCGTTGCCGTAATCCACGTGCTGTCCATGCCGCCGTAACCCAGCTTGTACTGCGCGTAGCCTTCTTTCGTTGGGCGAGACTTATCAAAAAATCGATTGTTCACGATGCCGTGGTGTTTCGGTAATAACCCAGTGATAAGTGAAATATGGTTGGGAAAAGTATTTGAAGGATAAACAGGGGTCATAGACGACGCTCTTACCCCTTTCTTTGCAATAGCACCAAGGTGTTGCGCGTTGTGTAATTCGATATAGTCGTGGCGAAATCCATCAAGAGAAATGAGCACGACATACTGATCTTGCTGCTCTTGCTTCAGGCCTTTTACAAAGTCATTCAAGGGTGCTTTGCTTGATGCAAATGCATTGGACGCAGTGAGCGCTGCAAAGGTAAGCGAAATAAATAACGACAATGCTAAATAGAATAGCGGTGCATTTTGTTTTGTTCCGTCTGTTGCTAAGCGCATGGTGTTTAACGTCCTTACTCAAGGTTCATTTTAGTAAAACAAAAGGCAACGGAATGCGCTCCCATTGCCTTTTATATATGCTTTTTTGTTTTACCTGCTTGCTATGCTCAATATTTCCCCAGTGAACTTAGGGAAGGCATAGTAGCGTTTACAGCGAAGTGTGGCGCCTAATTACCGGCTTTTTATGAATACCTAAATCGCCGATAAAGTATCAAGGGGCCAGCGCGGCTTGGCTTGAGAAGACAAGGCCAAGGTTTCCCCAGCTTTCAAACGCTGCATGCCCGCATAGGCAATCATGGCACCATTGTCTGTACAATACGCTAAGCTAGGATAAAACACCTCTCCTTTTAGCTCTTGCATTAGGGCTTTCATCTCACTGCGCAGCATTGTATTTGCACTTACGCCGCCAGCAATCACCAAACGCTTCATGCCGGTCTGCTTTAATGCCCGTTTACATTTTATAATAAGCGTATCAACTACTGCTTCTTGAAACGCGTAGGCAATATTCGCTCTAATTTGCTCAGCATCATCACCCGTTAGGTCAGCATCGCGAATGGTGTTCGCCGCAAAGGTCTTTAAACCACTGAAACTGAAATCTAGTCCTGGTCTATCGGTCATCGGGCGAGGAAACTTGTAGTGTCCCGCTTCTCCCTTTTCAGCCAGTTTTGCTAAAAGAGGGCCGCCAGGGTAATCAAGGCCAAGTAACTTGGCGGTTTTATCAAAGGCTTCACCAGCGGCATCATCAATAGACTCACCAAGTACTTCATATTGACCAATGCCTTCGACTTTAACTAGCATTGAGTGGCCACCTGACACTAATAGCGCAACGAAGGGAAATTCCGGCGCGTCGTCTTCAAGCATAGGCGCTAATAAATGCCCTTCCATATGATGAACGCCCACTGCTGGCACATTCCACGCGTAGGCCAATGAACGCCCGACAGACGAACCCACTAACAATGCGCCCACTAAACCGGGGCCTTGGGTAAAAGCAACGCCGTCTATCTCTGATGGTTGGGTGTTAGCGTCTTCCATAGCCTTTTCAATTAAAGGAATGATCTTTCTTACGTGATCCCGTGACGCAAGTTCAGGCACAACACCACCGTAGTCTGCGTGCAGCTTTACTTGGCTATATAGTTCGTGCGACAGCAACCCTTTTTCATCGTCGTAAACGGCGATGCCAGTTTCGTCACAAGATGTTTCTATTCCTAAAATACGCATGGGGAGTAACCCTTTTACTACTAACTTCAATGCTTAGTTTTTTGATTTGCTGTCGTCTTTTTATCACAACACGTGTTCCTACAATTGTTGAGAGCCATAATGACTAAGCAAATATCAAAAACTGAGAAAATAATTCTGGCGATCTGATGCGATCATCTTTATGATCCCGCCGCGATCATAACACTACCCTAGTCAGGATCATCTGATTCCACACTTTTGATCACCATTTTTCAAAAGGGAATTGAGCAAGAAAACATTCTGAAAAGGGCGCTTATACAAGCCGAGTTAAACAACACGGTGCTTAACGAGCGCAGAGTTTACCTTTAATCCTGCATTCATGGAATGCCAGTGAACAGGTAAATGAACGGTAAATGCACAATATTGGCTATTTTTTGGCAATTCATCCTTTACTTTCTCTGTAGATATGATTAGAATTTCGCACCATTTTTAACCCGGGTGGCCTTTTTAGCGCACAATTTTACCCGGATTTACACAGTAAAAGTTTTGAGGTGAGTGTTTAATGCCTATCGTTAAAGTTAGAGAAAACGAGCCGTTTGATGTGGCGCTGCGTCGTTTTAAGCGTTCTTGTGAAAAAGCAGGTGTTCTTTCTGAAGTTCGTCGTCGTGAATTCTTCGAAAAGCCAACTTGGGAACGCAAGCGCAAGAAAGCTGCCGCTAAGAAGCGTCATCTTAAGAAGCTAGCTCGTGAAAACGCACGTCGCGTAAAACTCTACTAATATAGGGTTAAGTAACGAGTCTGAAAGGTGTTGCAATTGCAGCACCTTTCGCGTTTCTGGGCCTTTATTTTTTTGGCCTTATTCTTAACGACTCCATTTTTTCCTTTTCAAAATGGTTGCATTTGATTTTCAACCTGGGGCTTAATAATACCAGTCCGCATAGCTCATTACCTTCTGAGTGGGCAATGACCTATGCGTATTGGTATCAGCTCAATCTACTAATAAAAAATCAGGAAACATCATGGCACTAATTGATGATTTAAAAGCAGCGCAAAAAGATGCGATGCGTGCAAAAGAAAAAGTACGTCTTGGTACTATTCGCATGGCAATGGCTGCCATTAAGCAAAAAGAAATCGATGAACAAATTACGCTAGACGATAGCGCAATATTAGCGGTACTGACCAAAATGGTTAAGCAGCGCCAAGACGCGGCTGCCCAATATGACGCAGCGAACCGCGACGACCTGGCTAGCAAAGAGCGTGAAGAAATTACTTACATTGAAGATTTCTTACCTCAGCCTTTGACTGACGATGAGCTAAATGCACTTATCGACGAAACCATGGCTGCGACCGGAGCATCGGGTATGCAGGATATGGGTAAAGTCATGGGCGCCTTGAAACCTAAGGTTCAAGGCCGCACCGACATGGGTGCTTTGAGTGCAAAAATTAAGGCGCGTTTGAACGCTTAAACTCTGCCCTTTCGTAAAAGTGAAGCGTGTAGAAGGTGTGCATTGTCACACCTTCATTGTTCTCATTTTTACACTTCCCTGTTAAAGTGGATTACTGTTTTCATAATGTTGTAGCCTGTCGCTTGAAGCGCAGTTACTACTTGTGCTTTTCTCATTCTTTTGAACTGAATCTTTTTTAACTAACCCTTTTTGAAAGTACCCTCATGGCTGGAAAGATACCTCGCGATTTTATAGACGACCTGCTGTCACGTACCGATGTGGTAGAAGTGGTAGATAGCCGAGTTAAACTTAAAAAAGCAGGTAAAAACTACCAAGCGTGCTGCCCTTTTCATAACGAAAAGTCGCCATCTTTCACTGTTAGTCAAGACAAACAGTTTTACCACTGTTTCGGCTGTGGCGCTCACGGTAACGCTATCTCGTTTATTATGGAATTCGACCGCTTAGAATTTGTCGAGGCCATTGAAGAGCTAGCGCGCTATCACGGGCTTGAAGTACCCCGTGAAAAGGGCAGTCGCCCTGCCATGAGCGAAGAGAAAAAGCAGCAACAGCAAGACGATTACGCAGTAATGGAGCAAGTTGCACGCTTTTTCCAACATCAGTTGCGCCAAAATGGTAATAGTAAGAAAGCCATCGACTATTTGAAAAACCGCGGGTTAAGCGGCGATATCGTTAAGCAATGGGAAATTGGCTACGCGCCAGACAGTTGGGACGCGTTGCTAAATACCTTTGGCAAAGATCCACAGCGCATCAAGCAACTGGTCGATTTAAAGCTGGTCAATAAAAACGACCAAGGGCGTACCTACGACTTCTTCCGCGACCGCATTATGTTTCCTATCAGGGACAAACGGGGTCGTGTGGTGGGTTTCGGCGGCCGAGTATTAGATGATGGCGGCCCTAAATACTTAAACTCGCCAGAAACCCGCATTTTCCACAAAGGCAGTGAGCTCTTTGGCTTTTATTCTGCTAGACAAAAAAATCGTAGTCTGGATACCGTCGTTATTGTAGAAGGCTATATGGACGTAGTGGCGCTAAGTCAATTCGACATTAATATTGCTACTGCTGCGCTAGGTACAGCTACCACACCTGAACATATTCAAATGCTGGTTCGCGCCACCTCTCACATTGTATGCTGTTATGACGGTGACCGCGCAGGGCGGGAAGCTGCATGGCGCGCGTTAGAAAACGCCCTGCCCGCGTTAAAAGACGGCGTGCGTATTTCGTTTTTATTCTTACCCGACGGCGAGGACCCTGACACTATGGTGCGTCAGGTGGGGAAAGATGCGTTTATGGAAATGCTAGATGACGCCATGCCGTTATCCCGCTTTTTCTTTGAAAACTTATTAAAGACGCACAATGTGGGCACGCCGGAAGGTAAAATTGCCCTTAAGAAAGCGGCAATGCCGCTTATCGAGAGCACATTAGGTGATGATCAAAAGCAAATGCTGCTGGAAGAATTAGCCAAGCACACTGGCGAGTTCGATCGGTTTAAACTTCAGCAAGATATCACCAAAGCCAATCAAGGTTCGAAGCAAGCTTATTCTCCGAATCGCAATCAAGTAAACAAGCCTAAACTGTCACCGCTTCGTATGCTGATACGCTTGCTGCTTGATAAACCTGAATTAGCCACACTATGTGAAGACGTTCAAATTGATATTTTTGCGGGCAGCAACGCTGCTGGTATGGATTTATTACGCGATGTTCATCGCTATTGCGTAAGTCATCCTCAAGCAAAAACCGCGCAGCTTGTTGAAAATTTCCGCGACCATCCCCATTCTTCTACTATCGCGAAATTATTGTTACAAGAACACTTGGTTAAAGACGAGGATGCTGAACGGGTTTACAACGACAGCTTCGCTCGCTTACTGGACGGGCATTTCGATAGCCGCATTGAAACCTTAATTTCACGCTCGCGGGTTCAGCCACTGACACAGGCGGAAAAACAGGAATTGAACCTGCTTATGAGGGAAAGACAGAAGAGTTAACCTTGGGCAAACTGACCTAGAGGTTTGCCTGTTCTTTTGTAGGCTTTTGCATAAGGCTTTTTTTAAACGCTTATGTTAGTGAGATTGAGTTAACGAGATTATTTTAGCAAGAATAGGCGCTGTAAGTATGCGCTGTTTTATAGCTTAAAAACACTGGCTAAAAAATCGGCCATCAATCTGGTAAAACCACCGTTTATTCTGCTATACTGGCTAATTCGCTGTGGGCACAGATAAACGTGTCTCATTCACTATAAAGTGAACAAAAATACAGCAGCACGAGTAGCAAAGATATAGCCGAACATAACGGGCAGATCCGAACCCGAGCAGATGTGCATCGCAACATAATGGTTTAGACCAGCGTGGCATCGAGCATTAACGGCCTTGATACAAAAGCAGTACTACAGCAGAACGGGGAACATACCTAGACGTATGTTGTCTTTTCTATTGCAAACTAATTGAATGTGAGAAGTGTAGGTTATATGGCGCAAAGCAAGCAGTCTCAGATTAAACTCCTGATTGCAAAAGGTAAAGAGCAAGGTTACTTAACCTTTGCAGAAGTAAACGACCACCTGCCGCAAGATATTGTCGATTCTGATCAAATCGAAGACATAATCCGCATGATTAACGACATGGGAATTCAAGTTTCTGAATCAGCTCCTGATGCAGACGAACTTCTCATGCAAGAAGCGAATGCTGATGAAGATGCTGCAGAAGCGGCAGCTCAGGCACTAGCTACTGTAGAAAGTGAAATTGGCCGTACGACTGACCCAGTTCGCATGTACATGCGTGAAATGGGTACGGTTGAACTTCTTACTCGTGAAGGCGAAATTGAAATCGCTAAACGAATTGAAGATGGTATCAACCAGGTACAATGTTCAGTTGCTGAATACCCAGAAGCTATCACTTATCTATTAGACCAGTGGGATCTTTACGAAGCAGAAGAAATTCGCTTGAGCGACATCATCTCTGGCTTTGTTGATCCTAACGATGAGCAAGACCTTGCTCCAACGGCTACTCACGTTGGTTCTGAATTATCTGAAGAAGAGTTAGATGATGAAGACGACGATGAAGATGATGACGATAGCGACGAAGACGATAGCGGTGTTGACCCAGAGTTAGCCCGTGAGCGTTTCACTGAGCTTCGTGAGCAATACCTTAAAACTCGTGAAGTTATCGAGAAGAAAGGCCGAGCTCATGCTGACTCTCGCACGCAAATCAATGCATTAAGCGATGTTTTCAAAGAATTCCGCCTAGTTCCAAAACAGTTCGATCGCATGGTTAAGAACATGCGTGAGATGATGGACAAAGTGCGTATTCAAGAGCGTCTAGTAATGAAGTTCTGCGTAGTTAACGCAAAAATGCCGAAGAAAGACTTCATCAAAGCATTTGCGGGCAACGAAACGTCTAATGCATGGTTACATGAAGCAGTTAAATCAGGTGCACCATACGCCGCTGACCTTGCTGTAAATCAGGAAGAAATTGAGCGCTGTATTAGCAAGATGAACCAAGTTGAACAGGAAACTGGCTTGGTGATCGCAGATATCAAAGACATCAACCGTCGCATGTCAATCGGTGAAGCGAAAGCACGTCGCGCGAAGAAAGAAATGGTTGAAGCTAACTTACGTCTTGTTATCTCAATTGCTAAGAAGTACACCAACCGTGGTCTTCAATTCCTAGACCTTATTCAAGAAGGTAACATTGGTCTAATGAAGGCGGTGGATAAGTTCGAATACCGTCGTGGTTATAAGTTCTCAACTTATGCAACGTGGTGGATTCGTCAGGCAATTACCCGTTCAATTGCTGACCAGGCGCGTACTATCCGTATCCCTGTTCACATGATTGAGACGATCAACAAGCTTAACCGTATCTCTCGTCAAATGCTTCAGGAAATGGGTCGTGAGCCTACACCTGAAGAGTTGTCAGAGCGCATGTTAATGCCTGAAGATAAAATTCGTAAGGTACTTAAAATTGCTAAAGAGCCAATCTCGATGGAAACCCCTATCGGTGATGATGAAGATTCACATCTTGGCGACTTTATCGAGGACAGCACAATTATTCAGCCCCTCGACTCAGCAACTGGCGGTAGCTTGAAAGATGCAACGCAGGAAGTACTAGCAGGCCTTACTGCCCGTGAAGCCAAAGTACTTCGTATGCGTTTCGGTATTGACATGAATACCGACCACACCCTTGAAGAAGTAGGCAAGCAGTTTGACGTAACCCGTGAGCGTATTCGTCAAATTGAAGCGAAAGCACTTCGCAAACTTCGCCACCCTAGCCGTTCTGAGCAGCTACGCAGCTTCTTAGACGAATAGAAAAAAGCATTGCTTTGACTAAAAATCCCCAGCCTTGGCTGGGGATTTTTTTATGCCTTCGTTTTATCCTAATTCTGCTTTACTAGCGCTAGTAACAATTACTTTTGAAATGTAATTGGCGCCTACAAAAAAGCCTCCTTGCGGAGGCCCTAAATAGCATTTTATAAGGTGTTACACTCTGAATTGCTTCGCAATTGACTCAAGGTGCTGCGCAAGGTCGGCAAGTTCATTACACATGGTGCCTAGTTCACCTGAACGACTCGCCGTTTGCTCAGTGCGCTGATGAATTTCATCAACGTGACGCACAATATCCACTGCTACCGTGCGCTGGTCTTCGGTATTGTGCGCAATTTGCTCGTTCATTTGGTTAATGCGCCCAATCGTACTGGTAATGGTTTCTAAGCTACTTCCCGCTTTATTAGCCGTTTCCACACTGCTTGTTGCTTGTTCGGTACCGCGAGACATTACCTCTACCGCTGAGTGAGCAGCATTTTGAAGCTGTTCAATCGTGCTTTGAATTTCTTCCGTAGACTGCTGTGTACGCGATGCTAACGTTCTCACTTCATCTGCGACCACCGCAAAGCCTCTACCCTGTTCACCCGCTCTTGCAGCCTCAATAGCAGCGTTAAGCGCCAATAAGTTAGTTTGCTCAGCGATGCCTTTGATCACATCTAGCACCGAGCCAACTTTATTAGAGTCTGACTCTAAACGGGCTATAACGTCAGCTGTTTCGCGTACGTTCTCAGCAAGCTGCTGAATACTCGTAACGGTTTGCTGTACGATTTGACGACCTTCGCTGGCTGCTGTAGTGGCTTCGTTAGCGTCGCTTGCTGCTTGCGCAGCACTGTGTGCCACCCCATCAACAGAACCGCTCATGGTGTCTACCGCTTGCTTAGCATTGGTTGCAGACCTTTGCTGCACATCGATAGTACGCTGGGTTTCTTCCGTTACACCTCGTAAGTTCTGCGCTAAATTAGATAGCGGCAAACTCGCTTCTACCACGTCTCGAACTACGCCTTGAAGCTTATCCATAAACTGATTGAACCAGTATACCAGATCGCCAATTTCATCCTCGCTTTTGGTTTCAATTCGAACCGTTAGGTCGCCATTTTCTTGTGCGATATCTTTTAATGAACGAACCACATCATCAATACTTTGTTTAATACCGCGAACAATTGGGATCGCTGTTCCAAACAGCAATATAGTCACAACCACGGCTAAAATGACGCCTGTGCTAATTAACGAGGTATTGGCACTGTCTGTGTTTTTAAATGCTTCTTCAAATGCCGCCTGTTGAGCATCGCGAAATTTAGACATAGAAACTATGGCACCATCATAAGATTGATTCATTTGGGCTGAGAGTTCGCCTAAACGGCTAAAGTCAGCTGTGCCGTTCACCATAGATTGTGATACGTCGTAAGCGACGTCGAAGTAGTTATCAAAGCCTGATGAAATACGGGAAATTTCACTACGAAACTCAGGGCTTATAGAAGCAATTTGGTTTAAGCCGCTTTTTGCTTCTTCGGCAAGCTCCTGAGCTATGGTTAATGTGTCTTGATCACCTGTCGTTACAGCGCTCGCAAGGGTGTCGCGAACTTTCTGCATATCAACTAACGTAGATGCCGATAGTTGAAGGGCAGGAAATTGAACTTTCTGAACTTTTTCTAATGTTGCACCGTTGTTGAGCGCGGTATAAACAGTGATAAGCAAGTAAATAACAAAACTTAGCGCTGCGATCCCTGGTATAAGGAAAATTTTAGTCGCAATTGGCATTTTTTTAAGAAAGTTCATCCGCTATCCCACTGTTTTTATAATTGCTTAACTACGTTTCAGTTTTACCTGAAAAAACATCGTATCTAACTTATCTACCAAATAGCTAAAATCTTTAGTGAAATTTATGGCCCCGCATCAAGACGCGGGGCCACAACAAGCAGTTAGAACGTATAGTTCACGCCAACTTTAAGCAACGTTGCATCGTTTAGATCGTTTAAATCATCAGAGTACCAAGTTACGTCAGTTTTTAGCGCAAAGCCTGGCTCAACGTCGTAACGAAGACCTACAGTTACTGCAGATACATCTAATTCTTGTTGAGCAGCAATACCTGCCGCTGTTTGGTAAATACCCGGCGAGCCATTTGCGCCGTTCCACGTTGCATCAACCACGGCATCACCTGTTGCAATCATAGGAGGTAGCGCGGCAATTAAACCTAGCTGAGTGCCATTGTCCGCTTCTTCAACTTCGTAAGTAATATGCGGTGTAAACTTACCAAAGCGCATACCCGCTGTAACGTACCATGCTTTATTATCAGCAATAACAGAGCCATCAACTTCTGTTTGCGTAAATTCTGCACCCACAAACCAATCGTACTTATCGATATCTAAAGCGATTTCAAAGAAGGTACCTGTATCTTCATTAACACTCAAACCTTCAGCGGCTAAAGACGCTGCAGGAATAAAAGCACCATATTGATTTAAACCACCAACAAATGTATCGAAGTCAGCATTGGCTGCACTTGTTTTACCGCGTGCTAGCAAGGTACGAGCACTGAACCAGTCGCGGGTTGCTTCAAATGAAACAGCGACCACGTTTTCCAATTCTAACGCAGCAGGCGTTCCTGAAATGGTGGTATCAGCCTCAACACGACCAACGGTAAACTGTGCACCATATTCCCAGTCACCTGAATAGTTCATGTAGTCTACTCGGACACCGTCAATGTTGTTGAAGTCAATGCCATATACAGCATCTGGTGGTGTTAGCCAGTGATACGAGTAACCGATATCTAATGACGCAGAGTACTTAAATAAAGGCATGCGCAGACGGCCTGCACTGATGTTGAAGTTGTTGTTCAACATATAGGTCATGTACGCCCATTCAAAATCGGCGTCGTAATCTTCACTACCACGGCCAACCAGCTGGGCGGTCGCAGAGAGCTTATCGCTAACATCACCACGAACCTGAAGGCCAAATACACTTGCAGGGTCGAAGTTAAAGTCGCTGTCGTAATCGTACACTGACTCGTCATCGTCTAGTGTCATACCGCCAATAAGGTTTGCAAAGCCGTTGATTTGAATATCAGCCAGTGCGGGAGTAGCTAACAGGCCAGCCATAGATAAGATAGCAAGTTTGGTTTTCATGCGTGTTCCTTAAATTCTTTGTATAAACGGTCAGTTAAAAGGTAGCGACTACTCGTACGCTGTCGTTAACAGCGCCAGCGTCGACGTAACCAATTGCGCCAGGGTTTCCTGCTACAGCAGATACAACTTCTGCATCGCTACCAAGAGCTTTTGGTGGTTGACCTTTACCGGTAAATACTAGTTTTGACCAAAACGCAGTTAACTGTGCTGCGGTTTTGTTTAATACCTTGCCGTTAAATTCATCGGTAGCGGATTGGCCTTCAGCCAGTGCAACAGGCTCAGCTTGTGTACCGCTAGGAAAAGCTTTTGCTTTATTCAAGAAAAGTCGGCTAATGCTATCTTTATCTAAAGCATCTCCATTGCTGGGATGCACGATGACTGCTACATCAGCAATCGCAACGTTGCAGCAAAGTCCTGCTGCAAGTATCCATTTTTTCATCATATGTCCTCTGGAGTCTTTGTGAATGCTAGCTCATCGCTCTTTGCTATTTTTGAAGGCGCTAAAAACGGCATTTGCGTATTTGAGCGATATGAAACAAACATGTGCTTGTATGTCCAAACATTTACAACGAAGTAAGTATTGGTCACAAATACAATATTCGCCACTTTAAGCTTTAAATTTTTACCTTATATAAATTAATAACTTATATAAGCAT
Organism: Alteromonas alvinellae; assembly: GCF_902705805.1. Lineage (NCBI taxonomy): Bacteria > Pseudomonadati > Pseudomonadota > Gammaproteobacteria > Alteromonadales > Alteromonadaceae > Alteromonas > Alteromonas alvinellae. The sequence continues at coordinate 50,520 of NZ_CACSIH010000127.1, forward strand.
TCGGGAATGGCGCGCAGTGTAGTGAAAGTAGAAAGTTAAACAACTATACAATTGTCTAATGCATACCTTTGAACCGACATTCCGCATCAAATTCAGGA
>NZ_CACSIH010000128.1:0-988 GCF_902705805.1 Alteromonas alvinellae
TGTTGCTAAGTCTAGATTAGTCTAGGATCTTAGATACAACACCAGCACCTACTGTACGACCACCTTCACGGATTGCGAAACGAAGACCTTCTTCCATCGCGATCGGAGCAATTAGCTCAACTTTGAATTTAAGGTTGTCACCAGGCATTACCATTTCTACGCCTTCTGGAAGCTCTACAGCACCAGTTACGTCAGTTGTACGGAAGTAGAACTGTGGACGGTAGCCTTTGAAGAATGGAGTATGACGGCCACCTTCATCTTTAGATAGTACGTATACTTCTGCTTCGAAGTTAACGTGTGGAGTGATTGAACCAGGCTTAGCTAGTACTTGACCACGTTCAACTTCATCACGCTTAGTACCACGTAGAAGAACACCAACGTTCTCACCTGCACGGCCTTCGTCAAGAAGCTTACGGAACATCTCAACACCAGTACAAGTAGTCTTAGTAGTATCTTTGATACCTACGATTTCTACTTCTTCACCAACCTTGATGATACCTTGCTCAACACGACCAGTTACAACTGTACCACGGCCTGAGATTGAGAATACGTCTTCAATTGGAAGAATGAACGGCTTGTCGATTGCACGCTCTGGCTCTGGGATGTATGAATCAAGCGCTTCACCAAGCTCGATGATTTTCTTTTCCCACTCTGGGTCGCCTTCAAGCGCTTTAAGAGCTGAACCTTGGATAACTGGTAGGTCATCACCTGGGAATTCGTATTCGTTTAGAAGTTCACGAACTTCCATTTCTACTAGCTCTAGAAGCTCTTCATCGTCAACCATGTCACACTTGTTCATGAATACGATGATGTAAGGAATACCAACCTGACGACCAAGTAGGATGTGCTCACGAGTCTGTGGCATAGGGCCATCAGTCGCAGCAACTACTAGGATACCACCGTCCATCTGAGCAGCACCAGTGATCATGTTTTTAACGTAATCAGCGTGTCCTGGGCAGTCTACGTGCGCGTAGTGACGAGTAGGAGT
>NZ_CACSIH010000129.1:0-415 GCF_902705805.1 Alteromonas alvinellae
GCTGACATTTTTAGATGAAGACGGCGTGGCAATTGGCGATGCACGAGTCTTAAGTCCAGCAGGTACTAACGACTATGAATGGAAAGAGCGAACTGGCGAGGCTATTATACCAGTAGGGACGCGAGCAATATCCTACCAGATAGATATATTTGAGCCTCGAACATCAGGTGTTTGGGTAAAAGTAGATGATACTTTTTTAACTATTCAGCCAGCAGAAGATAAAGACTTAGATGCGGTTCTTGACTTCAATGATATAGATAACGATAACGATGGCCTTGTAGATGAAGGTAATTACACAACCAATCTATTAGCAAATGGCGACTTTACACGAAGCGGCGAGTCTTGGGAAGTAAGTGGACTCAACTACCATGTGATGGAGGCTCGTAGCGGTGCTGAGAGCACTATGCTAGGGTCA
>NZ_CACSIH010000130.1:0-42562 GCF_902705805.1 Alteromonas alvinellae
GCCAGTCAGCTTAACTGACTGGCATTAGGCTTGAGCCTCTATAAAAACACACTGGATAACAATAATGAAAAAGCTTCTTAAAGCGGCAGTTGCTGTATCAGCTGTACTTTCGTGCACGCCCGCCTTTGCAGACAAAAATGACAAAAATGAAGTCTTCACCAGTTCAACATTCAAAGCGATGGAGCTTAGAAGCATTGGACCTGCATACATGTCTGGGCGTATAGCCGATATTGCAATTGACCAAAACAACCCATCCACTTGGTATACTGCGGTTGGCTCGGGTGGCGTATGGAAAACCACTAACGCGGGCACAACGTGGAAGCCAATATTTGACGACCAACCTGTTTATTCAATAGGTGACGTAACCATTGCGCCAAGTAACTCAAATATCATTTGGGTGGGAACGGGCGAAAATAATGGTGGCCGTCACATTAGCTTTGGCGACGGTGTTTATAAGTCACTAGATGGCGGCCAAACTTGGAAGAACATGGGGCTTAAGAAGTCAGAGCATGTTTCAGACATTATTATCCATCCTACTAACCCAGATATCGTATGGGTTTCAGCGCAAGGGCCACTGTGGAGCGGTGGCGGCGAGCGCGGTCTATACAAAACCACCGATGGTGGCGAAACTTGGAAGCAGGTACTAAAGCCAGCTGATAAATGGACCGGCGTAACGTCATTACTTATTGACCCGCGTAACCCCGACAAACTATATGCTGCGACGTGGGCGCGCCAGCGTTCCATTGGTGCTTATGTGGGCACTAACGAAGGCGCTGGTATTCATACTTCTAACGATGGCGGCGAAACTTGGACTGAGCTTAAAACAGGCTTGCCACAAGGCAACATGGGTAAAATTGGAATGGCCATATCGCCCATGAACCCAGATGTTATTTACGCAACTATTGAAACCGACAATCGCGGCGGTGGCTTCTATCGCTCAGCCGACCAAGGCGCTAGCTGGACTAAAATGTCAGACGAAGTAGGCGGTGGAACAGGCCCTCATTACTATCAGGAAATCTTCGCTGACCAGCATCAGTTTGACCGTGTTTATATTGCCAGTAACTACAGTAAAGTGTCGGATGATGGTGGTAAGACGTGGACGCCCATTAATACAAAACGCAAGCACGTAGACGATCACGCCATGGCATTCCACCCAACCGATCCGGATTTTGTTTTAATGGGATCTGATGGTGGTATTTACATGTCTCACGACAGAATGGCTAACTGGCGCTTTATGGCGAACTTACCGTTGACCCAGTTCTACAAAGTTGCGCCAGATGATTCAAAGCCATTTTACAAAATTTACGCAGGTGCACAGGATAACTCTACCCAAGGCGGTCCTTCGCGCACTATGCGAGAAGAAGGGATTAAGAATAAAGATTGGTTCTTGACGTTAGGTGGAGACGGACACGGCCCGGCAACAGAGCCTGGTAACCCAGATATTATGTATTCGCAATGGCAGCAGGGAAATTTGACCCGCGTGGATATGAAAACCCGTGAAGGGGTTTATATTAAGCCTCAGCCACAGCCTGGAGACCCGGCAGAACGATACAACTGGGATGCACCAATTAATGTGTCGGCACACGACCCTGCACGTATTTACTTTGCTTCGCAGCGCGTTTGGCGAAGCGATGATCGCGGCGATAGCTGGACGCCGGTATCGGGCGATTTAACGAAAAACGGCAATCGTATGCACTCGCCATTGATGGGGCGCACATGGTCGGTAGAAGCCGGTTGGGATCTGTACGCCATGACCGAATTTCACACCATTGCCAATTTCGCTGAAAGTCCGGTAGATGAAAACATTCTGTGGGCGGGGACTGACGACGGTATTATCCAGGTGACTACAAACGGCGGTAAGTCTTGGAAAAAGATTGAGTTAGACGATATTAGAGGCATTCCTGCCAATTCGTATGTAAATGATATTCGCGCTGACTTGTTCGACCCCAATACTGTGTATGTGGCGCTTGATAATCATAAATACGGCGACTACAAGCCTTATTTAATTAAGTCGACTAACTTAGGCAAAAGTTGGACTTCACTGGCCGATGACTTACCTGAAAAGCACCTGGTGTGGCGCATTGTGCAAGACCATGTAAACAAAGACTTGCTTTTTATCGGTACAGAGTTTGGATTATTTTTCTCGGTAAATGGCGGTAAAGACTGGGTTGAGTTAGAAGGCGGTATACCTACCATTTCAACCCGAGATGTGAAAATTCAGCGTCGTGAAAACGATTTAGTTGCAGGTACGTTTGGTCGTGGGATTTACATTCTTGATGACTACGCGCCACTGCGTTCGTTAACTGAAAAGTCGATGCAGCAAGAGGCTATCTTGTTTGCCCCGAGCCGTCCGGTTAAGTGGTTCCAATTAGATGACAATCACACAGACTCCGACGGTGACGATCGCTTTGTGGCCGAGAACCCTGAGCACGGTGCAACGTTTACTTATTATCTGAAAGACAGCTTGCTTACGGCAAAAGAAAAACGCCAGGAAGCAGAGAAAAAGCTAATTAAAGATAAGAAGTACCCTAAATATCCAAGCTGGGAGGCCGTTGAGGCAGAAAATCAAGAAGCGGTACCCGCTATTTACGTTGAAATAAAAGATAGCGAAGGCGACGTTATAAAGCGTGTAGAGGGTAAAGTGAAGAAAGGCTTACATCGCATCACCTGGGATATGAAGCATACGTCAACTGCGCCGCTTACTGATAAAGAAAGTAAGGATAGAGGTTTAATGGCACTGCCTGGCACCTATACCGCTACTTTATTTAAGCGCGTTGATGCTAAGGTAACGCCACTTTCTGAAGCTGTTTCGTTTGAACTACAGCCAATTTATCAGGGCGCGCTTGAGGGTGCGACTTATGAGGAAATAGCTGCTTATTCAAATGACGTAAGCCGTGCTCAAAAACGCGCACTGTCTTCTACTACCGTGCTAACGCAGCTTAAAGATACAATGGCACTATTGCGAACGGCTATCGACCGCACACCCAGTGATGTGGCTAAACTTGAAGCGCAGTTTGCTGCTATTCAAGATGAAATAAACGAAGTGAACAGAGCGTTTTATGGTCTTAAATCTCGCGACAAAATGGGAATTAAACCGGCGAACATTATGAGTCGCTTGCGCTACGCGCGTTCTGCGTTGGGCTCTTCTTACGGCCCCACACAGCAGCACAAAGATCAGCTTGGCTATGCGCAAAATAGCTTAGATAGCGTGGTAACGCGCATCAGTACGTTGCAAAACACCGCTGTACCGAAGCTGCAGCATGCAGTGCTTGATGCGGGTGGTCCATGGACTGCTGGTCTGCCTGTAATCGCGAAATAGCGGTCACTGGGGCTCATTGGACCTAACACGCGGCAGTAGATTTACTGCCGCGCCTTTCATCTTTTTACCAAATTTATCGGTACATACTTATTTTTTCTTTTGTGTATCGCTTAGTGAGACCGTCATTGTTTTCTTTTTTGTTTGCATCAAAATCTTCAGCTTTTGTTAAACGCCCATCAGGCAAACCTGTATCTACTACTTTACTAATATTTTCTTTGTCGCCGGTTTGGTCGACGCTTTCGTTATCCCTTTTGTCTGTACCAAGTTTTGCACAAGGTGAACCCTATAGCGAACTTGAGCGCTACACGGTAACGGCCATACGCCCCAACTATGACGAAACGCTCTCGCTCATTTTCCCACAATATGAGTTTGATAAGAGCAGTTTAGTAGCGCCTTTGAATACCAATGACGTTCTGCTTCAGTCCCCTTCTGTGTCGTTAAATGGGCAGGGAGGGCAAATACAAAGTATCAGTATTCGAGGGTATTCCCGGTGGCGAATTCAAACCCTATTAGATGGTGTACCGATTGTGAGCGACAGGCGGGCAGGCTCAAGTATTGGCTTTGTTCCACCTGATTTTATTGCGTCAGCAACCGTATTACCGGGCGCCGCTTCCACTTACCTAGGCTCGGGAGCGATAGGTGGCGCGGTGAACTTGCATTTTGGGGAAATTCAAACGCCTCACCTTCGCGTTGGCTACAGCAGCAATCAACAAATGAAGGCGCTGAGCTATGCTGGCAGCACACGCCATGCAGACAATAGCAACAGCCTAACTGAAGAGAGCAAGACAGACTGGAACATTTCATACAGAAGCGCCGACAATGGAGAAGATGCGAATGGCAATTCGTTGCTTGACCAATTTGAACAAACAGGCCTGTTTCTTAGGCACAGACCTGAAGACAGCGTCATAAAAGAAGCGTGGACGCTTTATTCTGATAATAACGACATTGGTAAGTCGAGCAGTGACTTCCCAGAAAGTAGAATAACCACCTACCCAGACAACACGCACTGGCTTGGCAAAATAGCGTTTGAAAGTCATCTATTTACTGGAAATGTCTGGTGGCATAAATCTAGCCTAGACACCTCGGTGTTGCGACCAGAAAGCCGCATCAACGACAGTGAAAACAAGGCGTTTGACTATGGGTTTAACATAAGTACAGATACGCACTTGAAAGACTGGGATTTGAACTGGCAGCTGCAAGTTACTGGTCGAGACGGCGTAGTGGCAGATGAGAGAGAATTTACATTAACACTAAAGGAAAGCGCGTTACCTGACACCACACCGCCCAGTTTCATAATAAACGCATTTGAACCAGAGCTTGCCTATGAAGTGCGCACTCTCGATGCAAGTGAGATTACTAGTGCAGCGGTTGCTGATGCCTCACGTCAGTGGCAAAGCTTGTCGCTCGCCCTTGGCGCACGGGTCGACTGGCAGCGCCAGTCTGATGATTCAGGTGCCAATACATTCCAATCTAGCACTGCTAAGACTAACATTAATCTAAGCGGGTATTTAGGCGCAAATTATCAGCTTTCTCAGCATTGGGCGGCCGGTATGTATGTGTCTAGCGCGTTTCGAAATCCGTCTTTAACTGAACGTTTCTTCGCTGGCGAAACGCCTCGCGGTACTGTGTTGGGCAGCCTCAAACTTGAAACAGAGCAAGCGTTAAATATGCAAGCCAGTGTTGCTTACAGCAGTGAGCAACTGCAAGGCTCGATAGAGGTGTTTAATCAGAAAATTGATAACTATATTGAACGCATTATGGTTGCTGAAGATGTGCTTCAATATTCTAATTTAGACAGTGCAACGATAGAGGGGGTGAGCTATCAACTTAGTTGGCAATCGCACAATGACGCATTAGACGCTCGACTTAGCGGAATGTGGATTAGCGGTGAAGACGATTTGGGTAATAGCATCGCAGATATACCTGCAAACAGTCAGAGGCTTGATTTAGGTGTTCAATGGCAAGCTATGCGTTTATTTGCGGTATTTGCCTATCGTGCAAGTAAGACGGATATTGCTGACGGAGAACGAGCGCTCGATGAGGTTTTTACACTGGATATGGGCGCTGATTGGCAGTTAAACGAGCGTATTCAGCTTCAAGCTAGCTGGCGCAACTTAACCAATCAACAGTATTACACCAGTGCCGATGACAAAGCGGCATTTGCACAGGGCGAAAGTGTTCAACTGGCAATAACTTATCTGTTATGAGTTGTTTAAGGGCTGACGAAATTTGTTCTTTCGATATTTGCTTTTCATGGTGGTGTACAGCATAACAAGGCCCGTTACCCACAGCACAAAAAGTAAAAGGGCGGCTGGCAAAAACAGCCATAGCTTGGCACCTTCAAAGAACCAACTACCGTCATGAATTGCTTCAATGGTGTCTGTGCGTCGGTACGCAACCTGAAGTACATCACCATTTTGTGCATTCAGTTGAACTTCCCAATGGTTCTTCCCTCGCACTTTAATGATGCCTTTTGTGGGGCGCACGTCTAATCGGTCTATATCGTCCCAGCTGTTTAAACTAACCTCAGGCACTTGTTTTACGGCTTGTAGCACGTCGTCGAAGGAAATCGTAGGCCCGTTGGTTTGGGTATTCTGCACTTTTTGAGTTGGTGGTTGGATCCAGTCGAATTCTTTTTTAACCTGCAATAATAAACCGCTCGCAATAACAATGATCACAGGAATGAAAATAACCAGCGACAGCCACAAGTGAATACTGCGGCTGTATTTGCGACTGTTCTTGCGAAAGGAACCGGACATGAAACAACACTAATACCAAAACAATGAAAACATTGCTCACTATACGGTAATCTCAATAGGCAGTAAAAACACTCTAACGCGAGGTTTACCCGTTTAAACGGAATTGCTTAGCGTCATTTGATTGCAGGGTGATTAAAGTGAAGTTTCGTGTCGCAGGTAAGGGAGACCACAGATTCAGTCAATGTAATTTCACCTATCTCTTGCCATTGGGCTTTATCTATCCCTGCATCGTTAAAATTGGCAGCAGGCAAAACCCAAGATAGCGTCTTATTTGGGTAATGCTGCAACGATAATTCATCCCTAAAGTCATCTCTATTCACTAGCGGTGTATCAGGTTTTAACGACGCTTTTAGCCAGTAAGGGCCTTGCGTTACATTCTTCGCTTTTTCGTCGTTAGGGAGCAGAACTTCTGCTAAATGTGAAACAGGTCTGAAACGCGCATTCGCTTTTTCACCGCTAAACCCCTTATCGGCTTCTTCAAGATCGCTTTCCAAGCGATATGCGGTTAGCAATTGACTAAAAGGCGGCAATTCGCCCAGTGCGGGCTCGTTAGTTAAAGGTAAGTTGGCGACATGCTGGGTTTTAGTGCCACCCAGCGAGTGCATTAAAAATATGTTTTCAGTAACCGTACTTTGAGTATTGGGGAAAGCTTGATTGCCATACCAAAAGCACGCTTATCTCGCTGCTTTGTACCGCTCAAGCTGACTGACGCTCTTACAATAACCGGCACGTTTGTGCGTGCTTGAAAAAGCCCCGAATAAGGGCTGCTGTGATTAATTTTCCATGTGCAAGCACAATGCCGAGCGCGATGAACATATATTGAAACCTCTGACATATACCGACCGCCGCGGGCAGAAAAAGCAGTACCAGCCACTTGGAGAACGCTACAAACAAAACAATGTAATACCCATTCGCGAAATCCCAGATACAGCAACACCTAGTTCGCTGTCTGCAAATGCGATTAATACAAATGGCAAGCGTCACCACCCAGCCAAAAGCGTGTAAGGAGAAGATTATGAAGCCTCGTCGATTTGCTCAATCTGAGCGTATGTTAGCCATTATCTTGTCCATATTGCTGCTATATATTTTACCTACTGCCAACAGTAGCCAAGCGTCTGAGGGCGGGTTAAATATTTACAGTGCTCAACCAATTGAACTAGCGCAACTTAAGCAAGGCTATTTCAAAGCGACACAAGATTGGGAATATGTACTTGAAAACTACGTAGATGAAGCGGGGCGAACCGATTTTAGGGGGTAATCTAAAGATATAGTGCCCCTTGAAAACGTCATTAATTTTATTAGTTTTGCTAGCCCTGACGCCACGCCTGAATTGTTTGACTCACCACAATCCGTTATGGCCTATTACATCAATAGCTATAATGCGTTAGCCATGTACGGGGTTATAGAAAAAGGTATTCCAGATGGCTTTACCAGTTTCTTTTCACGAGCAGCTTTTTTCAAGTTTCGCGATGTGGTGATTGGCGGTAAAGTCACAAATTTATATGATTTTGAAAACGATGTAATTAGACCGCTTAACGAGCCCAGAGCCGACTTTGCGCTTAACTGCATGGTAAAAGATTGCCCAAGGCTACCGCAAACGCCGTTTTCTGCAAAAACCTTAGACGACACCCTTGAACAAGCCACCCATGAGTTCTTCGGGAATAAGAAACACTTTTACTTTGATGACAAACGCAAGCGCGTGTATGTTTCGGAAATCCTCGATTTTTATACTGAAGACTTTGTCGCTTCAGGTAAAGCAAAGGACTTGCCTCAATATATTAACCAGTATCTAGCCGAACCTATTCCTAATAATTATAAGCTGCGGTTTATTGATTATGACTGGCGTATCAATGCACAACCGGAACAACCGAAGGTTTCAACATCTACAAATGGCGACAATACTAATGCTCAGCAATAGGTGGCTACTCTGCCTTGGCCCAGTAATACTCATATAAAAGCCAAAAAACACGCTCTCGTTGTTTGGGTCTCTGATACCAACGACCCCTCGCCACTTCAAGTTGCAGCGTCTTGGTGGCTCTCTTAAGTAAGGGAACACTCTCGATAGATGCGAATGGCCAAGTAGTGTAAAATATGCGAAAGCGCGTGTTGCGCTACACTTTAATCCATACCAATTACTGGCTACTCCACTTTTCAGGCCCATTTTCATGATCCACAACGATGTTCTACGTCGCCTTCGTTATGCATTAGCGATAAACGATACCGCCGCCATAAGTATTTTTAAATTAGTTAACTACGACATGGAAATTGATTATTTACATGCCGTGATGAAGCGGGAAGGCGAAGACGGCTATCTGCCGTGTCGCGATAAGATTATTGCGCTGTTTCTAGATGGACTGATTATTAAAAACCGTGGTCGTCAAGAAGGGCAAACGCCTCAAGAACTGGGGCCAAAAGAGCGATTAAGTAATAACGAAGTGCTGCGCAAAATCCGTATTGCGATGAGTTATAAAGATGACGATATGATAGCGGTGCTAAAATTAGCAGACTTTAGAATAAGTAAAGGTGAGCTGTCAGCATTTTTTAGAAAGCCAGACCATCGCAATTACAAACCCGCAGGCGATCAAGTGGTTCGTAATTTACTGCAGGGTATGGTGAAAAAATATCGACCGGAGTCAACGCGACAAACTTCGCCTAAAAAATCAGATAGCCCAAGTACTTCTGGTACTAAGCCAAGCTCATTTAATAAAGGCGCTAGCAAACAAAAAGAAGCGGCTGGCAAAAACACCAATACTAAAGTGTCGCCAGTGAAAAAAAGTGATGCAGGTTCGGTTTGGGGAAAGCTCCCTAAAAAATAAAAGCGCTGTAAAAATAGACGTTGAATAAAACGCATCTGAGGTAAAGCGCGTAAGAGGATAGACTAAGTGCTGTTGTGAAAAGAAAATTACCCCTCACTTCTATGCACTCGTTTTTAGGCAAAGCAAGATTGCCTTGCCTTAATTATCTATATCGCTAAGGACGACTATTATGAGCCGACATTTCGATAAGGCCGAAGGCCTGTATGAAGAGAAAGATGCCGCGACACAAGGTTTTGTGTTCAACCAAACTATGCTGCGCATTGCCGACCCCAAGCGTTCGCTAGATTTCTATACGCGAGTTATGGGAATGACGCTAATTAAGCGTCTAGATTTTGAAGAAATGAAGTTCAGCCTTTATTTTTTGGCGGCAGGTGATGATTTCTCTGATATTTCTGACGATGTAGACGAACGTACTCAGCAAACTTTTGGTCGCCCGGCTATGTTGGAGTTAACCCATAATTGGGGCGATACACCAGAAACAGTTGATTATCACAACGGAAATACAGAGCCAAAAGGTTTTGGGCACATTGGTTTTCATGTGCCTGATGCTGAAGCTGCATGTGCACGATTTGCATCACTAGACGTTCCTTTTCAGAAAGGGCTTAATGATGGTTCTATGAAAGGGATAGCATTTATCAAAGACCCAGACGGCTATTGGATTGAAATTTTCAACGCGTCTAATGTATCCGCAACTTGCGCGCCCCATTTGAAGAAGTAGGCGAGGCACGCACTACGGTACCATTTGCTAGCTGGGTTTTAAGTAGCAAGTAGTATCAGAAGTCACTGTTTACAAAAAAGGGTAGCTTAACTGAATAAGCTACCCTTTTTTGTTTAGTGACCTTATGGAACCCTAAATTATAGGGTTTTATTTTCAAGCCAACCCGTTCATTACTTCGCTTCTAACGTTAATTCCACACCGCTAAATTCGGTATGTAAGTCGTGCTGAGTATTTAGCAAGAATAAGCGATTCGCTTCAACTTCAGCTTCATTTGCCAAATAACCTTTCACCGCTTTACTGCGCGCGTCAGCCAGTTGAACTAAGTCACTTTCAGGAATAACAATGTTGTTACGTAGTTTGTTGTATCGGGCAATGCTTAATGCTCGGTTTACACTTTCTTCGTTAACGACTTCCTTATTGTTATCAGCACTCTTTTGGCTTTGTTCATTGCCTGAATTTGCGAGTTCAGGGTAAAGCTGCGCCACCATGTTTTCGTATTCTTGATTAAGGTCAGGTGTAAACACCTCAACATAGTAGGATAAAAGCGCGTCGGCTAACGGGCCTTCCAGTGGGATGCTACTGCCACTTATTGAGTCGCGCTGTACGCCGCCAAGGGTGTTGGAATTTTCATTTTCACCGCCAGCAAGAGATTTTTCGTTAGTACTAACGTTGCCGGAAGTAGCAGATGAATCAGCATAGCCGCCTCTTGTTAAAAGTGTGGTGTTCAACTGACGTTGCGCTAGGGCACTTGCATCAGACATGGCGTTGACAGTACCTTCGATATTAACCCTAAGTCCTGGACGTTTTTTAAGTGCTTTGGCAAGGGTATTCAGTTTTTCTTGAGCGTCGGCATTTAGCGAATGCTCTCCAAACCCAAACTCAACGTTGTCGAGTTCGTCGTCACTGCCAACTAGGTTCGCAAGTAGCGAAAACGGTGCAGTTACTGCTTTGGTAATAATGTTACCAATGGCATTGAGAATAATAGAGCCAAAGCTAAAGTCTGGGCTGTCGATATCGCCAGATACATCCAAGCCCAAATCAATAACGCCGTTTCTGTCTTCTAATAACGCAATGGCAAGCCCAAGCGGTAAGCTTAATGCCTGATCAGAGTTCGACTTCTTGCCCAACGTTAATTGGTCAATAACAACATGATTCTTACCTTCCAGCGCCTTACCGTTTAGTTTGTATTGCACAGCTAATGATAGCAAGCCTTTGTCAATGTAGTAGCCCATGTAGGTGCCTGAGTAGGGGTTAACTGAAGTCAGTTCGGCGCCTTTGACTGAAAAATTTAAATCAAGGTCTATATCATCTTTTAATGGGTGAATAGTGCCTGCTAGTTTTACCGGAGCATAGTTGTCTATCTTTCCGGTGATATCCACATTGGCAGGGGAAGTTGAGCGAGAGTCAATTCCCAATACTTTGCCATTTAAACTTTCTATAGCAGACGCAAATTTGGGCGTTAATGAATGGTCAGCAAAGTACGCTTTGCCGTTTTCTATTGATATGGTGTTAACGGCAATGGCCAATTCGTTGGCTTGTGAAGGCTCAGCTGTAGTGCTTGCATGCACGTTTGCGTTTGATGCTTTCGACGTGGTTGCGCTGCCAGTTTCGCTGGCACTTTCACTGTTAGCGGACTTGTCTGATGAAGCGACAATCAGCTTACTCACATTGGTCTGTTTAGCTTCATCAATAATAAGTCGTGCAAATGGCGCTTGTAGGTGAATGTTGTCTACGCTTAGCTGGTTCGATGTGTGGTCAAATTCGATGTTGTCTACATCTAAGGACTGCCACTGTAGTAGGGGAGAGCTGTCGTCATCCAGTACGCTTAAATTATTAATGCTAGTACTCGCCTTAACGTTCAGTGAGTCGATATTGTCTTTATCAGCGGCGTTCATAAATGCCCCATCAAACTCAACGTTTAAATTAAATAGCCCATCTTCAAGGGTCACATTTGCGTGGGGAGAAACGTACTGCTGGAACTGACTTAGCACCAGTTGCTCAATCGCTGCTTTACCCTGCACAGTTTGTTCTGCAATAACTACGCTGCCGCTACTGCTTAGTGCACCTTTGGATGTGTCGCTAAACGTCTGTGGGTCGGCAGAGACATGTAAACTGGTGGTGTAGGAAATAGGTTTAGAGAAGTCAGTAGTGACTTTTCCGCTTTTAATATTGAGGTTGCTGATGCGGTAGTAAGTACCGTCACTTATGCTACGCTCTAAAAGGTCAATGCTACCGTCATTAAATGCAAATTGGTGAAGCTCAACATACCACGAAGTGTCATGTGCGAGTTCTTCTGTGCTGTCGGTTGCTACGTTAGAAACATTCTCATCTTCTGTTTCACTATTTCCCTTTTGCGCCGTGCTATTACTTGTATGCGCTGTGCTATTACCTTCTTGCGCTGCGCGGGGGGGAGCGTTAGCTGATGTAGCATCTGCCGCTGGGCTTTTTAGGGTAAACAGACGCTGTAAATCAAGCCCTGACTCATCAAATAGGGCCGACACTCGAACATTGTCGATGGCAACGCCAGCAATGCTTACTCGCTGTTCTAAACCGTTTACGTTTACATCGTGTATGGCAAACGCGGGTATGGCAATGATCTCCTGCGAACTCTTGGCGGTGCCTGTTGTGGCAGGCGAAGAACCAGCGTTAAACACAAGGTTGTTAACAGCAAATTCGCCACGTTCTAGAATAAACTGAAAGGTTGTGTCTTGTTCAAAAACTTCAGCATGCAGGCTTAAACTCACCTTGCCGTCTACTAAATTTGCTTCTATCAAATCTTTCGAAAGTGACCAAAGCGGCGTAAGCGCTACATCGTTTATCGTGATGTCTGTCGTAACTTTCAGTGGAGATAATTGAAACTCGCCATCAATGGCGATGTTACCTTTCTCTGCGGTGAGCAAGTTAAATTGATATTGATTGAACGCTAACTTACCTTTTGATTGATCACTCTCACTTTTATCGCTTTTAGGGTTAGCGTTTTTGTTGCCAACACTACTTGAACTGATCAAAGCGTGAGTATCCAAATCTTGCAAGTCAACGCTCAATTCTGGGTAATCAAGTAGGGTGTTGGTCACCTTGTCTTCAATAACCACTCGCCCTTCGTTAAGTGCAAAATCACGTAACGTAATTCGGGGAATTTGCCCTTCGCTAGTGTCATTAGGCTCTTCAGGTGCTTTTGTACTGCGTTTCTCTACGTGGGTAAGAATGTCAGAGAAGTTGAAGATTTGTGTGTCTTCACTTTCGCTTAAACGTGCAATGGAAACAAAAGGTTCGTCTATGGTTAGCGATTCAACGGCAGGAGTGAAGGTGAAAAGTGATTGCCAGAATCCAAGGTCCAGCGAAACACTGCCTACGCTAAAAAAATGATTTTCTTGGTTCTGGATTACGGCGTTATCTTCGCTTTCATTTGAAGAGTGTATATTTGGATAGATAACAAGATTAGTCACTTCTATCTTTAGCAAGAAAGGATTGATTGCAATATCTTCAACAGCAGCATCTCTTCCAATGTTTTCTTTCACTATGTTGGGTAACTTTGCCTTTAACACCGCAGGCGTAACTACGCCGATAAGAAGCGCGTAAGTAAGGTAGATGAGAACAAGATAAGTGGATAGTCGAAACCATTTGGGCTTCGTAGAAAACCGAGATATGGCATTTTGCATAGGCGATTAGGCTGTGTATTTGAGTGTAAAAAGATAAACAGGAGTTGCTATTTCACCAAGCTAAAAGCCCCTGCGAGAAAGTTAAAGCGTATTAATTTGGATTGTAGAAGAGAATTAATACGCCTTAGACAGGTTACAGAGCGGTTAGCAAATTATCTAGGCCAGATTTAAACAACGCCTGTGTTTCTTCATCTGCATTTACATTTAAATACGAGCTGATTTGAGTGACAAAGCTGGCAATTATATCGGTTGAAAGGCCTAGCGCTTCAAATTGTTGCTTTAAGTCGTTTACCGATTTAAGTGTAGAGCTGTACTCAGAGGCCTTGTTGAGTAAGCCTGATAGTGAAGAGCTTGAGCTTGCTGCTGAGTTACCACTAAGAGAGGGAACATCTTCAAGCAGGCTATCAATACCTGGAATGCTGCTTGCCAACTGGGCGTAATCAGCGCCTGAAAGGTTGCCTTGTACATAGTTCATAATAGAGGCGATGCCGCCTTCTGATTGAGTTTCAGAAACACTCAGATTGTCAGAGACTGTGCTTATTAAGCTGGCTAAATCAATACCTGATGCTGCATTGGTTGCCATCTCAGTGAGGCTGGTCGAAGTTACTGTCGATTCCGCTTTTTTGTCGCCTAATAGGCCTTTAAGCTGATCAATATTGGCATTTGCGTTGGTCGTAAATAACGTAAGAGCGACTACTGCAGGTGCTAAAACGATACGGTTCATATTTGGCTTCCTTTTAGTACGCCAGGAGCGCCAGCTCATCTGGAGTAACATGATTGAAAATAACCGTAGCAAGTGTGCTATCGACTATTTAAACCTTCCATAAATTAGAAGTTTTCAGGTGTGTAAATACTCACATTCTAACGTAGTGAGGTCGTAAATTCTCTATAGAAATTGTAAAGGCACTTTACATTTTATAAGAGACTTGGGTGATCGAGTGGTAGTGTGCAGTAGGCAGGAACTAAGTCAATTAGACAAAACACTAAAAGGAGCAATACGCTCCTTTTAGTATTCTGATAATTTTGGGGCTTACTTGCTCTGTTTGGGTGGAACGATTATACGCTCTACATCAGGTGAAGCATTTTTTTCAACACTCGCCGTATCAAGAGAGGTACCAAGTTGATAGTCTAGCTGCACCAGAAGACCTGTCTGCCTCACGCCTTTGCCACCTTGAATACGAGGCTTGTATTCCCATTGTTTCAGGGCAACTTTTGCGCTTTTATCAAACACGCCAGCAGGTACCGATTTTACTACTTTTACATTATCTGTAGCGCCCGTTTCAGTAATATCGAAAGAGAGCACAACGAAGCCTTCTACATTTTCTTGCGCTGCTTTCTCTGGGTAAGTTGGTGGAACCCGTTTAACCGGCGATGCCTGGTTAATCTTAGCTTCAGATTTTGTCTCTGCGACTGGAGCATTTGCTAAGGCGGTGTTAATAGTGAGCAGGGCGGCAACTGAAAGTACGCCTGCAGCCAGTACTTTATTGTTACGCATAGGTTGCTTTATCGCGTTTAAACGTTTGATCATAGTCCTTTTTTCTCCAAAGGTTGGGTAAAGCCCGCGTGTAACGTGCAGGGCGTTTGAACCATGCTCGGCACACTGCACGAGTGCTTTTGCATAGATAAGTTTTTCGTTGTCGGTCTTGTCTTTCAATACAGCGTGATCACAAGCCAGTTCTTGATTGATTCGGAAGGATTTTAGCGCTAGCCAAACCAGTGGGTTGAACCAAAATACAATTGCTATAATCAGCGCTGACATATTCCACAGGTGGTCGTGATGTTTGCGATGAATGTTCTCATGTTCTAATACCAGCGCTTGTTGCTTAGTTGAAAACACACTTTTAAACGAGAAAGGAATAAGCACCTTAGGTGAGATAAAGCCAAACAGCATGGGTGTGGTAGTTTTGTTGGAATAGTAGGCATTAGTATGGATAGCGCGTTGTTTTCCTATCGATGCCCAAATCTTAATGTGATGCATTAGTACGTAGGCTGTGATCACGCTTGCACCAGTTAGCCAAATAAATAAAACGGTTTCGAATTCAGCGGTCTCTATTGTTGGCTTAACGCCAACCACGTAGCGAGTAAAGCTATTCGATGGCATGTTAACCAGCGACATAGGAAGGTTATTGACTATTAGGCACCCTGGAATTAATGCCCATAACTTATAGGTAAGTGAAGCCCCAATTTTATGGGTGAAAAAATGCTCGCACACCATCAACAAGACAAGCACTACCGACAAAATACCTTGCTGAGCAACAATCCAATCAATCATTGTTTTGTTCCCATTCCTTTATAAGCGCTTTCAGCTCGCTTATGTCTTGTTTAGACAATGAATTCTGATTGGCAAAGCCAGCGATCATAGGCGTTATTTTTCCTTTAAATAAACGACTAACAAAGCTAGCTGTTTCTTTTTTTGTATAGTCTTCTCGCGCAATCAGCGGGTAATAAAGGTACTGCCGTTGCTGTTTTTCAAACCCCAATACTTCTTTTTTCACCAAGCGGCCTAATAATGTTTTTACGGTTTTTTCATGCCAGTCTTTTTTGTCATTAAGCCGTGAAATAACTTCATTCGACGTGGCTGGGTGGCTGTCCCACAGTACATCTAGCACCTCAAACTCGGCGTTAGAAATTTCGGGTTTGTCAGACATTTTGCTCATAGGAACGAAACCTATCTTTGTTGATTACAGTTGTAGTCCATGTGTTTAGATTACACTTGTAATTCTACAGTGCAAGCATTTTTTGTGTATTTTTAATCCAAAAGGCTTTTTTATAACTTTAGTGAGGAAGGGAATGGTTTAATAAATTCAGCGATTAAGGTCGCCCAAAAGCGCAAATTAAAAGTGTGAAAATGAAAGCGTGGTTCACACTTTTTCAATTGAAAGAAAGAGTAAGAGCGGTGCCGGTCCTTTTAATAAAGGACATTGAAGTTAAGGTCGGTTGATTCCAAGAACTCGCCCAAAATGCGAGATTGTTGATTCCCCCTTGGCACCATGACATAGCACGCTGGCAGGGGGATGACCTCTTGTAATTCGTACCACAAGGTATCCAGTATTTCGTTACCGAATTTTAAAAACGTTTCGCCCCAAGATGTTTTGTAGATAATAGCGACATCTTCAACCGTGGCTTTTTGGCGTAAGGTAGGAAAATTCACGATCGCAAAACATGCGGTTATGCGTTCCGGTGCAAGTAAATCGTTACGAGGTAGCGACGAGACTTTAACTGGTGGAAAGTACTTGCACAAGTGTTTAAGAAGGTCGTTAAGGTCTAGCTCGCTTACTTCACCATAGTTGTAATCTAGATAAACTTTGCTGTTGGTATCAATTATCTTACTTGAAACCAACCATACCATTAACGCAATCGCGCTAGAAGCTTGGGATATTTTCTGAGCTTCATCAATGATGCCTGATTTACTTAATAAGTCACCCGCATAGGCCGACCATACCTCGGTGCCGTTTTTTAGCTGGCGCATGGCAATGGTGATTTTCTCGCAGTACAGACTCTCGTCGAATGCACGACGTAGAAACTCAATTTTAGCTTCTTTTTTAGCGTAGTAGGTACTTAAGCGCCTACCCAAAACCGTCATGTCTTTCTCATCCATCACTTGTTGGTAGTGGCCAAGTTCTTTAGAAATGCGTCGGTAGCATTTTAAGAGGAAACTGTGAACCCGACGACTAAGTTGTACGCGTTCGCTAAATGTCCAATCTTGTTGATTATCTAAATGGAGGATCTGCTTTCGGCTCCACCCCCAGTGCCTGGCGTAAGAGGCTAAAATTCTACGTTTAAAGTTTGGCTTTTCTCCTTCGAAAAGGGATTGGCTTAATGGGCAAGCACATTTTAAGTACAAACATTGCTGAAGGACTTCTATGTCTTCAGCCTGACCGTTAACTTTGTAGTGGGTGATAAGTTCGTCGAACATTAATGCGTAAGGGTCGATGTCTGCCACATGGCCCGGCGCTTCAGCGCCGCGATGTACATGCTTTTTAAGCAAGTTACATAGCGGTTGTCCATTAGATATATTGGCTAAATACACTTCAAGCTTTGCCATTTTTAAAACCGACTTGAAGGGGGAGTCCATGGCTTTACCCAATTGCCAAATAGCAGCGCCGAACAGTTCACTGGCATCAAGCTTCTCTAAGTGGCCTAAGTCCATAAACCAATCAAGATCTGGTGAGCCACCTCTTTCAAGACTGTTGTAGATGGCCTGATATTGTTTTTCGCTGGCTTTTTCCGGTGTAAGCCACCAAAAAGGGGCCTTGCCTGCCACCACAATATTGGTGTTGTAAAACTCAGCTTTTAAAAACAGGGCTTGCGCTGAACCCGCACTTTCACCTTCAGCAACACCGAAATCGTTTTGCTTAACTTTGTCTATTTCAGATAGAAAGAAATGTACTTCAATGCCAAAAGTGTTGTCGGCCCACTTTTCAATGGCGGTAAGTTTTTGCTGAAGTAAGGAAAGTTCTACGTCTGAAAATTGATTGCCATCAATACACACCCAATAATCAAAATCTGATTCATCGGTTTGCGCAATTGTGCCCACGCTGCCCATGAGGACCAGTGATTCTATGGCTCGTTGCCTTGGCCAGATTTGTTTAACATCCGCAAAAAGGTGACTCTCAGCGGGAAAACACCGTAAAAGCGCCTTTTCTATATCAGACCTAAAAGAGTAGTTATTGATGCCGAATGGAACAGTTTCGCCCGAAGAAAGTGGGCCTATATAACCTGGAAGTGCTTCGTGATTAACGTGTACAAGGAAAGGGAGCACGTGAAAAAGTGGCTTGTGCTTTTCAGGCATGAGCGTAAGCGCTCGTTCGATACGGGCTTTGTTATACCTTAATACACGCAATAACCTAATGGTAAGGTTTTGCTGAACGGAGAGAGGCTGCTGCGCTGCCATTATGTCAATCTACACTTCTTCATGCCGCCAAGCATAACGCTAATTCGCATCGACTTCCTCTATTTTCGGCAACAACACAAGCTATGTCGTTTTAGTAAAGTTTTATATAAAAGCGATGTTTAGTGTACGAACGACTACTTTTCTTTATTAATGCCAGCAATATGCGTCTGTAAACAACATTTACAAATGTGTCGGCGCGTTTTTAGGCAGCGTAATTTTGACACGAAGACCACCTTCTGCAGGGCTTTGCATTACAAGCGTTCCAGCGTGCTTTTCTACTGCTTTTAGCGCAATAGTTAAGCCTAGACCAAAGCCTTCAGTATGCATTTGGTTTCCGGCTCGGTAAAAAGGCTGCATTAACTTTTCAATCTCAGCGTCGTCTACGCCAATACCATTATCCTTAACAACAATAACAACGCTATTAGTACTAAAAGCAACGTCTATAGCAACAGGTTGGCCTTTATTCGAGTACTTGCAAGCGTTACCCACTATATTGTCTAACGCTTGATGCAAAGCTTCAGGGAAGCCATTAATAATGGCGTCTTCTTCACGTGATTGATTGAACGTTAATGTGGTCGGAATACCCGGGTAGTTTACCGCCATGTCGTCTAATACACGGTTACATAACGCAATAATGTCACATGGCTCAGCTTTCTGAGGCGTCTGTTCCAATGTCGAAAAGTTTAAAATTTGCTGAATGAGCTGATCCATTCGTTGGCAGTCATTATGTATTTGCAGTACGTGTTTGTTTTTAGGTTGATGCTGTTCGATGATTGCAGCAGATGCCTGAAGCCGTGCAAGAGGGGCTCGCAACTCATGAGATACGTCATGTAATAATCTTTGTTGGGCACCAATCGCATCAGCGGTTTTGCGAACCATAAAGTTAATATCGGCTGCGAGGTCGCTTAACTCGTCGCCACGAGTAAGAAGTTGAGAGGGGACTGGTGTCGCAGTCTGGTCGTTGGCGTATTTTCGGCTAAAAGCCCCTAAATATTTAATAGGTTTAACGATGCTCAAGCTAAGCAGAGCACTCACCAGTGCCGAGGCTAAAAATATAAAAACAAACTGTATTGACTGAAAGCGACTAAGCACTTGTTTGTAAATTCGAGGTGTTTGCGGTTGCCTAAATTGAGCGACATAGCGGTTGTTTGATGGCCCGTATATTTCACGTGTGATCCTGTGCTCTTCAGGCACTTTGTTCAGTCGATAGTGGTAAACGACTTCGTTATCAGGCGTTGAAATAAGCATGGGAATTAGCTGGTTTTCTCGCCCATTTCGCCTTTTGACCCATTCTTTGATCTCACTTCTAGCTCTACCGTTTGTGAATGCTTCGTGCTCGTATCGCCATACAATCCTTTCAGCCTGATTCGTCGCATCATCAAGAAAACGCTTGTTGTAGCTACTTGCAGTATACTCGTTAACTAATACGTAACCGGTAGCCGCCATTACCGCTAGGCTGGCTACCCAAAAAGCAACAAAAATTCGCCAGAATAAGCGCTTGAAACCCAAGTTAGTTTTTATATCTGTCCATTTAACGTTACTGACCATTGCCTTTGTCTTTTATTCCGATTGCTGAGGAGCAGTTAGCATTTGATACCCCACGCCGCGAACAGACTGAATGACGTTGGAAACACCGACTGCTGTCAGCTTTTGACGAATTCGGCTTACGTGGACATCCATCGCTCTATCATAGGTTTCCAATGGACGTTTTAATACTTCCTGCGTCATTTCTTGCTTCGATATAGTTTGGCCTACACGCTCCATAAGATAGCTAAGTGCATTGAATTCAGCGCCAGTTAGCGCAAGAGATTTGCCATTAACCGTGGCTTGCCGTGCACCTAGATCCAGGTATATACCGTGCAATTCACTTAGCGAAGCGGAGGGCGTGGCCTTCAGATATTGCGTTCTTCGAATTATGGCGCGAATACGGGCACCAAGTTCCCTGGGGTTACAAGGCTTTGGCAAGTAGTCGTCAGCACCTAACTCAAGCCCTACTATTCGGTCTATGTCATCGCCACGACCTGTTAGCATAAGAATTGGGGTTTGTTTTTCGGCTCTTACCGATTTCAGTACATCAAGCCCCGATATGCCGGGCATCATGATGTCTAGCACAACAGTGTCGTACTTCTCGGTGTTTAGTAGTGTTTTTATTGCTTCATCGCCGCTGTGAATGGCATCTACACTGAAGCCGTCCCCTTCTAAAAACTCTTGGAGTAGGGCGCATAGGTCTTTGTCATCATCGACGAGCAACACATTGATTTTTTCATTTTTCATGCCCGAATATTACCCCTATTCACTGCGGTATTTTTTAACTTTACCCAACTTTACACTAGCTTAACCCTACTTATCGATTGATTCATGCATACTTAATTCCGTTGATGAGACAACATTATTTTTAAACGTCATGCATAACCATGACAAAACAAGTAGGAAGATTAAGATGAAAAAATTAATTACCGGTGTTTTATTAAGTGCATGTATCGCAACCACTGCTTATGCAGGCGGTAAAAATTCTGATGAGCGCAGAGGTGGTGATTTCTTGCCTTTGCATAAAATGGAAAGAGTACTCGACTTAACTGAAGAGCAAAAAGTGCAATTTCAAGCGCTAAAAGAAGAGCTTAAGGCTGAGCGTGAGGCCAAGCGAACTGAAATGGGAGAAGAAGGAAAGCGCAGAAAAGTTAATGCGTTAGCGGGTCTAAATCCTGACGACCCTGACTATCAAGCGAAAGTGGAAGCTATTGCGGATCAAAAAGCTGAAAAAGCAAAAGCTCGCTTTCTTAAACGTGCAGAACTTCGCATGAAAGTAGCGGAAATCCTAACCGATGAACAGCTTGAAAAGTTTGATAATATGAAAAAGAAACGTGGGAAAAAACAGCGTCAACATAGCTAATTCTTACCACGTTTAATCAGTAAAAAGCGCCTTTATGGCGCTTTTTTGCTAACGGCCATTGGCAAGCCGCGTTTGTAAATGATGGCCCGTGTGAAATGTATTTAGCTAGTTTTGAATAGCACTTGATGGATACTGTTCTAGCAATGCTGTAACTAATTCATCGAGTTTCTTTTGAATGCTTATGCTGTCTTTAGATTCAAGCTCAACACTACCTGAAGCGCTATAGATAAACCTACCATCTTTCACCATATCTATTTGAAGCCCCTGCTGTAGAGACGTTTGCTCTCCCACAGGTATGCTAAAGATACTGCCGAGTGAAATGCCGCCGGAGCGCCCAAATGTTCCTGTACCTAATCCCAAATTTAATGTGGTTCCATCTTCTTTTGTGGTCGTTGAAGGAAGATAACCAACTGAAACATCAGCCTCGTCTTCTGCCGTTGGCGTTAAACCTTTGGTAATTAATCGCTGTGTGATGGTTGAAGACAAATGGTTGGCGAGAGTTTCGTTGATAGGTTTTAACGGCGCTTGAATGTAAAAGGTTTTAATGTCAGCAAAGTTTTGCGAGTCGTCAACGCTCACTTGGGGTTTGCTGCTGCACCCAACAACTAACGCTAAACTTAACAACGACAATAAGGCTGACTTAATACCATACTTCTGTTTCCAAAAGCCTCTGTGACATTTTGTTGAAGTGCTACTTCGCATAACAAATCCTCTCTAATTTACTGCTGTTAAAAGGATGCTCCGTCAGCAGAAAAGTTTAACTATTTCTAACTTTAACGACAGAATACCCTATTTTAGATCTGAATTAACACTTAACGGGTTGACGATAAGCTACAGCTTACTGCTCACTGAACGTAATTCGCTGAGTTGTCGTCACTCAT
Organism: Alteromonas alvinellae; assembly: GCF_902705805.1. Lineage (NCBI taxonomy): Bacteria > Pseudomonadati > Pseudomonadota > Gammaproteobacteria > Alteromonadales > Alteromonadaceae > Alteromonas > Alteromonas alvinellae. The sequence continues at coordinate 21,937 of NZ_CACSIH010000130.1, forward strand.
CGTCGAATTGTGTTCTGCTAAGGTATTTAAACCGTATGCTTTGTTATCAAATACTTCTTACTCGTTTTCTAATATGCATGCCAAAGCGCACGCTTGAACGCGTACGGTAAGCAAGTGACTATGTTTAAAGAAAAGACTTAAAGGGTAAAGGATATGCATATAAAGCAAGTTAAGCGCACGTTAACTGCCACTGTCATGGCGGCAGTTTTTTCTGTAAGTGCAGCAGCAAACGAAGCAGAGGGTTCTCAAGTTGAATTGGTTGGTGACATTAAAGGCACACAAATTACTGGTGTAACGGTAAGTAACGATGGGCGAGTATTTGTGAACGCGCCCAATTGGCGAGACGGCGTGAGATTTTCTGTGGCTCAGGTTACCGATACCGGTGAGTTTGTTGCCTACCCCAATAGCAAAACAAATGAGTGTGTAGCGCAAAGTAAAGTAAGAAAAGATTGCTTTTTAGCCGTGCAGTCAGTGGTTGCCCATAATGATAAACTGTATGTGTTGGATACTCGCAACCCTAAGTTTCAAGGTGTGGTGGATGCACCTCGCTTGTTTGTGGTTGATTTAGCCTCAAACGAAATCGAAGGTATCTTGCTCCTTAGCGAAGACGCTTATCACACTGATTCGTACATTAATGACTTGCGAGTAGATGAAAAAACGAATCGCATATATATGACCGACTCGGCTCATGCGGGTTTAGTGATATATAACCTAGATGACAATACTAGCTATCGCATTTTAGATAATCATGAAACTACAAAAGCGGAAGTAGAGTTGTTAAGTATTCAAGGTAAGCCCTTCAGCATGACCGTTCAATCAGACGGCATCGCGTTAGATACGTTGAACGAAACATTATATTTCCATGCTTTGTCAGGTTATTCACTGTATGCCATCAATACCTCTGATATAAAGAAAGCATCGAATGAGGAAGTGGCTAAAAAAGTACGAAAAGTCGCTACAACAGGTGCGCCAGATGGCATGATTTATCACGAAGGCAATGTCTATTTAGCTGACCTGGAAAAGCAAGAGGTGCAGTACCTTACACCGAGCCTCGACCTTCGCACACTTGTAAAAGGCGATGTGGTGAGCTGGGCTGATACCTTTAGTATTTATAACAACAAACTTTACTACACGAACAGCAAAATCCAAGATGCGGGCAGCGATGTAAGTAATATGACGTTCGAAGTATATAAAACAGCGCTACCTGCACGTTAAAGCACGAGAAATAATTGAGGAAATGGTCATGACAAAAGGGAGCGGAAGCGCGTCACTTTGTTTGGTAGCAGCATTGTTAATAATAGGGCAGGCTTCAGCTAAATCAGATTTTGAGTATGGGCCAGTGTTCAGCGCCTTCGGAAAACATGCGCCAGTGGATGGCGTTAGTTTTACTGAAAATCAAGTATTCAAAGTAGCGTTTGACGTAGCTAAAGCAGCAAACCCGGGTGAGGTTAACCGCAAGTTTGAGTCGCTGGCTCGTTTTATAAATATGCACGTTGCCAACGGCGTTAAACAGCAAAACCTTTCCCTTGCTCTCGTGGTTCACGGTTCTGCCACAGAAGAAATGCTTAAGGGGGAATTCTTCAAACAGCGCAAGGGGCAACGTAACGGTAATGAAGTTCTGCTTACTGCACTGATGGAACAAGGCGTTGAAGTGATACTTTGCGGGCAGTCTGCTACGGCTCATGGCATTGAAAAAAGTGCCTTGATAGACGGAGTGAAAATGGATTTGTCAGCCATGACAGCCCACGCGCGCTTGGCGCAAAAAGGTTACTCGGTTAACCCTTTTTAACGAATTTAACACACTCGAAGAGTGCGTCTATGTAACGCAATAGACATCATGCGTAGCTCAGTGAGGGTAGTCTGGTTAAGACCAAGAGCGGACCTTATGGGAATAGGCTGTAAACTTCCGAGTTGTGCCAAACGTGGCCGTTTACGAGCAGGTATCATAACGGCACATTCGTACGTGATATGGTCATTTAACCTACTTTATTTGCCAAAGCAAAATTAACTATAAACGGCCGTAATTTGGTTGAAAATTGAATCCATTAACGGACTGTTGAGCTAAAACTTGGCCTATGGCCTGTTTTTTCATTCAAACAACGCTCAGTAATTAACGTTTTGTCATGGCAATGATGCCTGTCATTTTTAGCAAGTCCGTCTAATACATACATCACGCCACGACACGACACGAAAACCACTCCTTGTCATTTCGGCGTCTACGCGACCCAACCAACCAGAATCTGTAAAACAACAAGGGCACGTGGACATCAAGTCAAGCCCGGTGTGACAAACAAAGTGATTCATAGTTTTGAGCAAACCATCAGATAAAAAAGGAGGTAAACACCTCCTTATTGAATAAATACAATGTTTTTGCAATTTCAGATAGTGCTCAAAGCGTCGGCAAATCCCTGCAAATAAACCGGCAGGGTAATTTGCTTATCGTTAATATCAAAATACGCGACAGCCATCACCTGCCCCTGCTGCATCTGCGCCAATAATATGGAGTCAACAGCAATGTTAGACTCACATACGTTGCTATCACATTGCTTCAGAGGCACCCGAATTGCAGAATGATCATCAATTTTCATCCCCAATCCATGTTTGGCATTGGCCATCGGCGGCACCCGCAAAGTTAGGATGATGCCCATACGCGTTTTACTCACTGTCGCGCCGGCCACAACGTGGGACGTGCCCTCATGTGAATACGTCACCTTTTGTGTCAGCATACACTGGTTGGCATCGTTACAGCTGCGTTGCCACAAACCAAAGTCCGAAGTGTTACTTTGCTTAGCTATACCCGAATCTGTGACCAGCAACAGGCTAACTAAACCCAATATTATGTAAATTCTTTGCATGATTATAAAACAAGGGACTTACGTCCCTTTGTCCATTACGCTGCTTGACGCAATGCGCGTTGACGGCGCACAAACATCAGACCCAAACTGCACATGAAAAGGCCAATGCTGGCTGGTGCCGGCACACTGGCCACATTATCCGAAACAAACTCAACCAGCGCTGTTTGCGACATATCCACTTGACCACTACCGTCAAATGCGATGTTGGCTACAAAGGCTGTTGGGCTATTCGGATCCACCATGTTTGAGGTATCAATGCCGGTAATACGGACGCGATCCACCGGGTTAATAAAAGTAAATAAATCGCCTGCCTGCCAATCTGCTTCCGCGAGTTCCCAGTCACCCATTGCTGTATCCCATAAGAAGATATCAAACAGGTCATCATCAAAACCGGTTGGCAACTGAATTGCTGAGAATAGTGGTCCTGAATTTACCTGATAATCGTAACCCACCGCGACATCCGGATCTATGGCGTATAGAAAGCCGTCTTGCACGTCGAAGTTAAAGCTCCACGAGCTGGTTTCTTCGCTTACCGAGCTAGGCAAAATTGGGTTATCGGCACTGCCTGGGCCTTCGGTAACTAATTCAGGGGTAGTTGGCGCAGGGTCATCATAACTAAACGAAGATACAAGACTAAGTTCGTTTCCTCTCATCTCCAACAAATGTACACCGCCACCCTCTGCCGGTGAAAAACCTGTTGGAATATATGGATTGTCCTCGCGATACCACTGTAACTGGTCATAACGAAACTCAATGTCATAATTTTTACCCGAATCTTCCCAACTGGTATTTAAGTCTTCCCGCTCAATGATCACGACCTGGTACTCATTCTCATATACCTGAGAATAAGGACTCCTATTGTCTCTTTCCTGCAAAACAAAACCTGGCTGATAGTAGGGCACGTTAATTTCATTTGAGAAGTAAAGTGAGACCGCGTCTCGGCCACCTACGCTTCCCTCAGCGACCCGTGCCGAACCGGAATGTGGCGCGAACCCAATATTTTCTTGACGTACCAGGTCAATGTATAATTCTGGCCCGTTGCCGAATACTGGATCCAATTGGTAAGCATCCCGCGGCAATATATCACCGTTGATATGGACCAAAACGTCAGAGGTATAGTCAGGCGGCGTTACCACAAAAAAGCCATCGGCAAATGAATCATTGTAATCGACAGAATGAATTAAGTGTGAATATTGAATGCCCAAACCATCAGAACCACCAAAGTCGTAACGTAAATTGGAAGTTTGAATGGGTTCTGCTAGGCTCCCTGCAGAGAATATAAAAGCCGATGCTAAAAGCGCTGAAGAAATATTTTTATACATTTTTGGTCCTTAACTTATTGTATTTCCCTTACTTTTAAAACTGTTTTAGCAAAAATGGTGCCATTCCACTTAATCCTAGAAGATATATAGCGTTCAGCCTATATGTGGCCGTGTTATAAAAGCGTGTTTGTAAATTTAGCTGACATTAGGTTGGTTAAATAATATGCATGCCAATAAGTTCAATGTCGGCAAGACGCTCTAGCGATACTTTAAACCCAATATTTTCGTTGAATTTAAAGCGAGATTGAACAACATTGGTTTCAACCATTACCATCTGCACCGAAATCCTATGGTACTGCTCAAGCACGTGAAACCTGACCAAGCGCAATAATGCGCTCAAATGGGGTTGTGTCGGGCAGTGTACCAAGAGCGAAACCACTTCCGTTGCCTAGCCTCGACTCACAGAACGTGTGGGCAATATCTAAAAGGGCGTTGTCGTTATCGACTGACGTTGCAAGAAGAGAGCATGCTTGCAGTGCTAACGCCATTTGTTCGGTTAAATAGCGGCTACGCGTTTCCATATTTTGTGTTTTAGATAGCTCATCGAACAGCTTACTAAGGTGAATATCGTAATCCTTGTTTTTGCCTACCTGTGTTTTAAGTTCGTTGAACAGGGCCTCTTTAACATTAGGCTCTTTGGCAAGTGCGCGCAGTACATCTAGGCATTGCACGTTTCCACTACCTTCCCAGATAGAATTAAGTGGGGCTTGGCGGTAATAACGGGGCATAGGATTTTCTTCAACGTAACCAATACCACCTAAACACTCTTGCGCTTCGTTTACAAACATAGGCGTGCGCTTACAAATCCAGTACTTTCCAATTGCCGTGGCCAGCCTCGCCAGTGCAGCTTCATGATTATCGCGCGATGCACTATCAACTGCCTTTGCGACGCGCATAGTAAGCGCAGTAGCAGCAGCACACTCAATAGTGAGGTCTGCCAACACATTTTGCATAAGTGGCTGATTGACTAAGGTTTTGCCGAAGGCGTCGCGGTGGCTTACATGGTATAAAGCGTGAATCAGTGATTGCCGCATAAGTGCTGATGATCCAATCATGCAGTCAAGTCGGGTAAGCGACACCATATCGATGATCACCGGCACGCCACGGCCTTCTTCGCCAATCAAGTATGCCGTGGCTTCTTGAAATTCAACTTCAGATGATGCGTTGCTCCAATCGCCCAGCTTGTCTTTCAAACGCTGAATGCGCACGTTATTACGTTCACCGTTTGCAAGTATTCTTGGTAGTAAAAAGCAGCTTAGTCCGCCTTCGGCTTGCGCAAGGATAAGGTGGGCGTCGCACATAGGGGCAGAGAAAAAGAACTTATGCCCTACAATGCGGTAACTGCCATCAGCCTGTTTTACCGCTGTAGTGGTATTACGCCTAACATCCGACCCGCCTTGTTTTTCGGTCATGCCCATGCCAATAGTCAGCCCGTGTTTCTGACTCGCGGGTAAGGTGCGAGGGTCGTACACGCCATTGGTGGTTTTATCCAAGTAGTAAGGCGGTAAGCTTTTTCCATATCGCATGGCGGGGATCGCTGCGTGTGTCATTGTCAGTGGGCAAGATGTACCAGACTCTGCTTGGTAATGCATATACATCAGGGCTGCTCGGATGGTGTGTGCGCCTTCGATACCTTCATGCTTCCACGAATAGTTATGTACATTATGCTGCATCGCACTTTCCATAAGCGCGTGATAGCTTGGGTGAAATTCAACATCGTCAATGCGGCGGCCATAGCGGTCAAATGTATGGAGGACGGGCTTGTTTTTGTTTGCGAGTTCTCCATGGCTCATAAGGATATCACCCGCAATTTGGCCATACTTTTCTAACAGGCCCTCATCGTGCTGATGTGAGGAGGGGAGGTGCTCATTCACAAATATACGTAGCAACGCATCATCACGCCACACATTGTAAGGGGCGGCAATAGTGGGCTGGTTGTCTACAATGTGCGTTACAAATCGATTTGATAAAGTCATGGCATTTCCACTTAGTGGTTACACAAAAAATGTGTCTTTGTCTTTGCTCTCTATATTGAACATTACATCATTAGTCTAAAATTAACAAATAAAGTAATGTTTGTGCCTTGCGTGTGTTTATATAATGATGGAAGTCGCGTGGTTGGCCTCAAGTGGTTTATGTAGTCAACTGAGTCGAGGCTTGATTAAGTATTTAGGCTCTATCTAAAACAAAGAAGTAAATAGAACTTGCAGCTAGAAAAAGAGAAAAAGCCCGTCGCACGAAAGCTTCTGCTAAAGCTATTGGGTTCCCGAGACAATATTAAAATGAATGCCAGTGCAGCTGTTCGCGTGGGAGCATTGTTTGGTATTTCTGAAAACAACATTCGAGTAACGCTAACCCGCTTACAGTCTGCACACCTAATCACCTTGGTTGAACGCGGTTATTACAAACTAGGCGACGAAGGTATTCGTTTTGCTAAAGAAATACACCAGTGGCGAGAAGATGAAAATGGGCTTGTACCTTGGCAAAACGATTGGGTTGTCGCTCAAACTAGCCCCATTGCCAAAAGTGATCAAAAGCAGAACAGAAATAACGAGCGTGCACTTAAGCTTGCGGGAATGAAAAAGCTGGCAAACGACTTTTACATTAGGCCGAATAATTTTTCAGGCGGAGCAGGCGAAGTAAGAGACAAACTTTATTCACTTGGTTTGTCGAGGAAGGCCCTATTGTTTAGCGCCTGCGACTTTGACAGTAAGACACAAACCAAGGCGATGGAACTATGGCGCCACTTAAACCTAGAGTCGCTGTATAGAAACGGATGTAATGAAATAGAGGAATCTCTCGCTCGTTTGACTTCTTTACCCCTTGAAGAAGCCACAAAAGAATCTTATGTGATAGGAGATAGAGCGTTATATCACTTGGTCTTTGACCCTTTGCTGCCAACACCACTTGTAGATGTAGCAATGCGCGAGCGTTACCGTAACCTTGTAAAAAAATACGATGATATAGGCGCACAGATATGGTTACGCTTTTTAAACCAAAATTGAGTGAGTAGACGCTGAATTAGAACGGAAGTAGCTGAAATGGAAGTAAATATGACCGCATCAAGACCATTATTTAAACATATTCGTAATCATACCGCGCTTTTCAGTGAGCTTTCTCAATATAGAAACGCCGCGGTAGAAACATTAGGGTTTTCAGGCTTTGAATTTCATAAAACCCCAAAGTTCGTAACCGAAGATGGTAGCAGGCTTACTATAGAGCCTGAAAGAAGTATTGTTCTCCCAAAAGTGAAAGCACTGGCAGGGCTTAAAAATAAGTTAACGCAAGCCATCTCTACGTTGCACATGGTTGAACATAGTGAAATAGGCTATCGCTATCCAACAGCAGCGTTAGCAGGTCTAGATGCTCCATTTATAAAGCGCATGCGCTCTGAGTATTTTCATAAAGTGGATGAAGACAGAAGTATTTGCCGCCCTGTGAATTTGTCTTTCGGAATTAAAAGTCGCGGAAAAGCTGACAACCGACAAGAATACGAAGTGTGGATGCCAGACGAAGCGCCAGATCAAAATCCGCTTCCTTTGCTCATCAATGCCTATGGCGAAGACTTACCCGATGATGTAAGACACTTTGTTGAACAACCCTCAAGAGTACACGGTTGGATGGGGGTTAAGCGAGCAGCATTTGAAGCACTTTACACAAACAAGCAACATTGTGGTGATTTGATCATTTGCGTCGCCATGAGTGTAGACGCCTACAACATTGGCGCTAAACCCGATCTAGCTTATTCTCCTGAAGCAGAAAGCTCTATTGCTGTAAGCAACGCAGAGTTTGAGTGGGAAATAGAGGGGTACTATGCTCCGCGAGGCTGGGCGTTTGACCACGATGAAGTGTGGGCAGCAATAAATCACACGTTAGAAGCTATCAATGCGCCGCTTGATGATTTATACGGCAACGAAATTATTCCTATTGCCGAAAGTAAAACGGAGCGAATTTTGTCAACATTGCAATCACTGGGCGTTAGGCAGGAAGAAGTAGACGAACTTAATCTTCAGCCTTGGGAGTTCATGCTAACCGAAAGTGAGCATAGGGTTAAAGCGCACGATCCCAGCCGTTCAGTTAATTTGTTAGGTAGACTAAATCGACTCTTTTACCAACCAGAGCAGCAGTTGCCTTCACTAAATTGGATGCATGATCTGATTTTATAGTTTTAAACTTTTAAGATTACTCTACTGTCCGATTTTAGTTCATATCGTTCACAAAGCTAGGCGCGCTGAAAGCAATTCCATGCGCGCTTTTTTATATTCCTTCTGAAGTCATTCTGTAACTAAAAAGACTTATATGTAAAATTTTATATAAAATATGTTTGTTTTTGTAAATAACTTTCAGTTTTGTCGTGATCTGTCTGTTTGTTTTACTATTTCTGTAATTAAATTACGAAAAATGCTTTATTTTTTGAAATTATTGTTCATAATGTATTCATCGCTCAGGTGATATCTAATTTAGTTACAAAATAGGAATTCAAAAATGAAACTGTCTACTTTCGCAATTGCTCTAACACTATCTGTTGCTGCCACTCAATCTTTCGCAAAAGATGTCGTACTAAAGCCAATTAACGACAACATCGAAACACAAGCATGTTTAACTGCTGCTGAAGATGGTTTTGGTCCTGCATTGCGTCTTATCCGTTCAAAAGGTTTTAATGCAGAAGAGTTCAGTGCATCTGTACGCTGCAACGGCGAATCACTTCGCACTTTTGCTTACATGTACAAAAACAACAAGGCGACTGAAAACGCGAAAACTGTAGCACTTGTTGCTAAGAACCAAGATATTGCGTCACAGGCTTGTCTAGAAGCGCTTTCAGTAGGTAAAGAAGCGGCACTAGCGAAGTTTGGTTTGGAAGGTGAGAACATTATTTGTAACCACAAAACAATGTCTGATTTTGTTCGCGAATACAGTGCAGAGAACGTAGTTGTTCGCACTGCTGCTGAATAAGGCTGCGTTCTAGGATAGCAACCTACTGCTAATATTTAGTACAGTTTCATGGCCTTTCGCTTGATAGGGCGAAAGGCCTGACACTTTACGCTTCGCTTGATTTAATTCTACGTAAGTCTTCTCGCATCGGCCAGCCTTTAGCCGCACCGTTCAGTTTTTTCATTTCGTATAGGCATTAAAATAGGCGTAACGCTCCACCTATAGTTATTGGTTTTCATCTGAATGAATCAAATGAAACTCAGTTTGCCTGCCATCTAAATAGGTTACTGACTGACCGTCAAAAAATGCATCTTCTTCCAGCATAATTCTAATTTCTTTGTTCCACTCTTTAATAAAGCTTGCTGCATTGAGTTCTATCGAATAAGCCGTTTGTGCAAACACTGGATAGTCACCTTGAACTGGTACTCCTTCCTGTGCATCCCACATTCCTATCGTTGGACCTGCCGCGTGCCCATGAAAACCAAGCGGGTGGGTGTAAATAGCGGGCGTAATGCCTTGTTCGATAGCCTGCTGTCGCGACATATTCAAAATAGTGTTACCTGTTCTGCCTACTTTAAAATTACCGGTCAGAATGTCCTGCAACTGGTTTCCAGATTTAAGTGCTTCTTTAAGTGAAGCTGGCGCGTCTTTTTCACCAGGCTTTAACACGTAAGCATGCTGCTGTTGATCAGTATTAAGTCGAAGGTAAGTAATGCCGAAATCGACATGAATGAGATCGCCCGGCCGAATGATGTTTTCACCAGGACGCTTGCTAAACGCGGTAATTTGGTCGAAGACTTCGTGCGGAAATCCAGATTGAAGACGTCGTTAGAAGGCTGTATTGGCTGTGGGTGTTTGTCATTAGACCGATGTAGGCTTTACAATACCGACGATAAAGCGGCAGCCCGAGGTAGCGGTGCCCAGTTGCTCGATGAAAACGTGCAATCCCAATTTTTAGTTTCACATAAAAAGTAGCGCTTCATGCATTCAAAAAATCTCCACAGAAACGGCTATCCTATGGATGCGCTGTGCCAGACATACCCAGCGCTTAAGCCTTTTCTCGTTCGTGCTAAAAGCGGCAATACCAGTATAGATTTTACCTGCCCACAAGCGGTGAAGGTGCTTAATGCGGCCTTACTTCATCACTACTACCGTCTTGAATATTGGGATATTCCTGATGGCTACTTGTGCCCCCCTGTACCTGGAAGAGCAGATTATATCCACGGTATTGCTGATTTATTAAAATCAACGAGCAGCAGTGCGCAGGGTGAGCAGAGTCAACAGGGGAAAGATCAAAACGTTCGTGGGCTTGATATAGGCGTGGGCGCAAATGCTATCTATCCTATTATCGGCGTTACATCCTATGACTGGTCGTTCGTAGGGAGTGACGTTGACGACGTCGCAGTAAAAAGTGCTAAAGCTATTGCTAGTAAAAATAGTGTGTTAGCCCATAAATTCCAAGTGCGTAAACAAGCGAATAGAGCAAGTATTTTCAACGGCGTGATTAAAGAAAACGAACGGTTTACTTTTACGATGTGCAATCCTCCGTTTCATAAGTCTGCCCAAGAGGCACTATCAGGCACGCGAAGGAAGACATCTAATTTAACCCGTAATAAACAGAAACGAAGTGGTACAAAGTTCACCGATAATCGTGAGCAAGGTTTTGGGCATCGTACATCCAAGCTACAAGGTAAAAATGCCGCTTACCAAGGTAAGGACGCAAACTTAAATTTTGCGGGCCAAGCGAATGAATTGTGGTGCGAAGGAGGTGAACTTGCCTTTATTCAGCGCATGGTTAAAGAGAGTGTCTCTGTAAAAGACAATGTAGAATGGTTCACCTGCTTGGTGTCGAAGAGTGCCCATTTGAAACCAATTAAAACCAGTATTGATTATTACGGTGCTGCGCAGTGTAAAGTGATTGATATGGGGCAGGGAAGTAAATTGAGTCGTTTTGTTGCGTGGACTTTTTAACCGTCGTATCGCTAAGTCAAGTTGTCCGAGTACAGTTGAAGCAGCGTAGTGCGAGCACGCATAGCATGTGCTAAGAAAAGTGGTTCTTGTTCTGAAGAACCACTTTCCAATTCAACGTTTAGAAGCTGAAGGTTTTTGATACACCAAACACAATGCGCTCATCGGCGGTATCAAAATCAAGATTGGTGTTTTCAGCAGCAATTTCGAAATCAAACCCTTCATAACTCGTTTGGTAAGCCAAACGGTAGTGGTAGAAAGAGGTGTCATCACCATTCCACAGCCACTTGTCACTGTCTAGTGAGTTAGATACGTCAAAGCTTGCACGTAAATGATGGTTGGGTGCGAGTTCAAAGGTATGAGCTACCATTGCGATAGCGTGTTTTGCGCCTGTTCCAAAGTAATCCCACGTGTACCAAAAGTTTAGTTCTGAGCTACCGTAGTCACTGGCATAACCAAACTTGGTATACACCTCTGGGTAATTGCCATCACTTGAATCATCGCCACCGTGATAAGAATAATAAGCGATGCCGTAGTCCAAACTCACCGTTTCGGTTAGCATTTGGTAACGACCCACGTAAAAATCCCACTCAAGGTTTGTATCGCCACCAAAATCTACATTAGATGCCCACGTGCCTGCATAAGTGCCGTTATCAAATGCTTTATCAACACCGCCTTGTAGTGCAGGGTCGTTTTGCGTTTGGCTAACGCCGTTGAAGGTATAATCTGAAACCGCAGAGATGTTGGCGCTCCAATCAGCGAATGAAGCTGAAGAATACAACGCTGCGACAATAGCCACTGTGAAAATATGCGCGGATGTAAAAAAAGAATTCAATTTTTTCATTGTTAAACACCTGTTTTTATCGTTGTTTTATTTGGCCCGCTTCCTAGTTAATGCGCTTTTACGCCGGTTTCGGGCAACACTTACCCCCATTGGCTCAAAGTGAGCCAATGTTAATGAGGTAAGAAGTGATTGATTTAATTAGTTGAGATTTTCTATCTTGGTAAAGTCGATTTTATTTTCTTTCGGCGATGTTTTGATGGCCGTCACCGATTTAAACTTCTGACTTAGGATGAAAGCAAAGCAACTAAAGAAGATAGCGATAACTAACGCACCCACCCACTGAATTTGCAAGAAGTCTAGTTTGAACAGCAGCGTGAGTAGCGAAAGTGCCACGATATTGAGAGCAATGTAATTGCCTTTACCGATGCGTTCAACGGTCATGTTTAGATTATCTGTGTACAGTCTAATCAGTGAATCAAGTGAGTTGATTACAAAAACGATACCTACAAATACCATTGCCATATTTGTAATCCCTTCCGTTGGAATACCTGCGCTGTGGTAGTGATACAGCACAGAGAACCATGCAGCGATAGGGATAGATGGAATAACCATCATAGCCAGCATAACTTGATAAGTTTTAAGACCGCCCACGAAACGAGACGTAAACTGACCAATCATGATGCTCCAGCTGAACCACCAGAATAGATAGAACTCGTGATACTCATTAATGGGCAATACGAAGTTATCGATGTTCGCAAAGTACCCGCCAATAAGACCTAGGTTGGTAAAATAAGCCGTTATCTCACTTTCGCCAAATACAAATGCTGCCGCCCACATGCCAACAATGAGGGCGATGAATACCCATGTGGTTGTTAGGCTTAAAATACGCACGTATTTAATGCTAGTGCTCGAATATACGGCAAAAGCAATGGCTGCAAACACAATCAGGTAGAACGCAGGCACGACAGATTCTCCGTCGCCTATAGACGGTAAATACCACGGAAGGTTAGACAGTAATAGAAACGCCGTGAAAGCACAGGTTCCGATGATTACAACGTTGTTTACGAACTTAACAACCGGAAGCTCGAAGAACTTTACTTTCGGTTCGATTACGCAGAAATAAAAACAAGTAAGAAAGTAGAATCCCCAAATTAAGAATCCCCAGAACCCAAACTCAATGGCGAGCGGATTGGTGAAGGCATATTCAGGACTTGCGCTTATGTCAGCATAACCAGCAAATTCAGTGAGCGGGAACATAATAAGGCCCACGTCCAAACCTGAGGTAAAGAGAATGGCAATAAAGGTAAAGGTTCTAACTGGCGTTACGCCGACCACTTTCATGTTGCCCCATTTAAACAAAATATAGGCTACAGAAAGTAGGGTGAAAATAATGCCTGCACTAAGCCATACTGTCATTATCACCCTCCCAATATTGATAAAAATGAAACATGCTTTTTCCTTTTTTTCGTTATTAAACAGTCCACCCAACTACACATTAAATCCTTATATTGAAGGCGGCATGTAGGCACTGTGGAAGGTGCGCTTGCTTTAACAACAAGCACACTGGTGCGAGATAGTTCAGAAATTTAGCGTTGCTCTGTTTGCCAATGCGGATGAATATCCACGGGCACATTTTGTGGTGGCAAAGCGGGTTTACCCAGAATGATGTCTGCCGCCTTTTCCGCCACCATGATGGTTGGCGCATTTAGGTTTCCGTTTGGAATTGTGGGGAAGATAGAAGAATCCACCACTCGCAATCCTTCTATGCCATGAACATTGGTTTGAGAATCTACAACTGCCATCTCATCTTCACCCATTTTGCAAGAGCATGATGGATGGTAAGCGCTCTCAACGGCTTCACGCACAAAGGCATCGATTTCTTCATCCGTCTGAATGTGCTCGCCAGGCTGAATTTCGCCGTCTCTGAAGTCGTCGAATGCTGACTGTGCGATGATTTCTCGTGTAAGTCTTACGCATGCTCTAAACCCTTCGATGTCATCTGGATGCTGCAAATAGTTAAACAAAATTTTAGGTGGAACCGTCGGGTTAGCCGACTGAAGGGTTACGCTACCTCTACTTTTAGGTTTGTTGTGACCTACGTGCACTTGAAAGCCATCGCCATCAAACGCGGACTTTCCGTCGTATCGAATAGCGGCAGGCAAGAAGTGGTACTGAATGTCAGGCCACTCTACGTCTGCTTTCGAGCGAATGAAGGCGCAAGATTCAAAGTGATTCGTAGCGCCTAACCCAGAACGGTTTAGCAACCAGCGAGCGCCGATCAACCCTTTTGAAATTAAGCCCAGTTTGCGATTTAACGTAATTGGCTGTTTGCACTTGTACTGGAAATAAAATTCCAAATGATCTTGCAGGTTTTGACCCACACCCGGCAGGTGGTGCTTAACATCGACACCCGCTTTTTCAAGAATATCTTTGTCGCCAATTCCAGAAAGTTGCAGGATGTGTGGCGAGCCAATAGAGCCGGCACTTAAAATCACTTCGTTAGAGGCGGCAGTTTCGGTTTTACCGTTCACCAGATATTCAACGCCTTTTGCGACTTTATCTTCCAGCACGACTTTAGTAACCAGCGCGCCAGTCACTATAGTTAAATTCTTACGCGATTTTACCGGGTCAAGATATTCACGGCTTGCCGAACTGCGTACACCGTCTTTCACGGTCATATGCATAGGGCCGAAGCCTTCTTGCTGCTTGCCATTGTAATCGCTAGTGATGTCGTAGCCCGCCTGTTCGCCGGCTTTAATGAAGGCCGTATAGAGCGGGTTCTTCATTTCGTTACCGTTGTTAACGCCGAGTTCACCATTGCCACCTCGGTACGCGTCTTTACCTTTGTACCAGGTTTCAGCTTTTTGGAAATAGGGGAGGCATGCTTGATAATTCCAGCCCTCTGCGCCGTGAGCTTCCCATTCGTCAAAGTCTTTAGCGTGGCCGCGTACATACACCATACCGTTAATGGATGACGAGCCGCCCAACACTTTGCCGCGTGGGCAGTGCATTTCACGGTTGTTTAAATAGGGCTCTTTTTCAGTGTTGAATTGCCACGCATACTTGTCGGTATTCATAGGAATAGACAGCGCCGTTGGCATCTTGATGAAAATGCTTTTATCTGAGCCACCGGTTTCCAGTAGCAACACCTTGTGCTTTGGGTTTTCTGATAAGCGGTTCGCTAGCACGCAGCCAGCAGAACCAGCTCCAACAATAATGTAATCAAATGTCTGCATATGTACTCCTACTGCGGCTTAAAACGGGCTCTCAATTTGGCTCATACCTACATAAACCGACTTGGTTTGTGTGTAGCTATTAAGCGTTTCAACGCCGTTTTCACGTCCAATGCCAGACTGTTTGTAGCCGCCTACAGGCATTTCAGCCGGAGAGTTACCATATGCGTTTATCCAGCAAATACCGGCTTGAAGCTGGTGGATAACGCGGTGCGCGCGCTGGATATCCTTACTAAATACACCGGCAGCTAAACCTAGATCAGTGTCATTCGCGCGTGCGATCACTTCGTCTTCATCATCGAAAACTAACACGCTCATTACTGGCCCGAAGATTTCTTCTTTAACGATAGTCATATCGTCAGTGCAGTCGGTGAAAATTGTTGGTTCGACAAAATAGCCATTAGGTGCGGATGCCGGAGAGGCAGCGTTACCACCGGTTAACAGCGTTGCACCTTCTGCTTTTCCTTTAGCAATATAGCTAAGTACCAGCTCTTGGTGCTTTTTAGAAATAAGTGCGCCTAGGTTTACGTTAGGGTCGAGCGGATCGCCCATAACAATGTTGTTTTCGGTGCGGGCTTTAAGCTCATGAATAAAGGCTTGATACACAGAACGTTGAACGTAAACACGGGTGCAGTTAGTGCAAATTTCGCCTTGGGTGTAGAAATTTCCAAGCATAGCGGCGCTGATAGCTTGGCTAATGTCGGCATCTTCGAATACTACAAGCGGTGACTTCCCGCCAAGCTCCATTGTTACGTCTTTTAAGTTTGACGCAGCGGCGCTTTGCATCACTTTTTTACCTGTGCCTACCTCACCAGTAAACGACACTTTCTCAATGTCAGGGCTGTTTGTAAGCCACTGGCCTACTTGTGCTGCGCCTTGAACTACATTGAATACGCCGTCAGGTACACCAGCTTCAGTGAAAATTTCAGCCAGTTTAAGCGCACCCATAGGGGTTTCTTCTGACGGTTTAAATATAAACGCATTACCTGCGGCAAGAGCAGGGCCTGATTTCCAGCAAGCGATTTGAATAGGGTAGTTCCATGCGCCAATACCGGCACAGATACCTAACGCCTCTTTGCGCGTATAAAAGAAGTCGCCACCCACAGGCTGCTGGGTACCTAGTTGAGTAGGAGCAAGGCCGGCATAGTACTCGATGACATCAGCGCCAGTTTCAATATCAACACAGTCGGCTTCTTGAATAGGCTTACCGGTATCGAGTACTTCAAGCTTAGCGAGTTCGTCATTACGCTCACGAAGCAATGCAACCGCTTTATTAAGAATGCGGGTTCTTTCAATTGGCATCATTGCTGACCACACTGAAAAACCTTCTTTAGCGCTTTTAATTGCTTCTTGTTGAATAAACTCATCAGCCACTTCTACGTGGTAAATTACCTCACCGGTTGCGGGGTTGGTTACTGCAAAGGTTTCTTTGCTTTTGTTTGCCATCGGCTTGCCGTGAATGAAATTCTGATAAGTCGGTAATGACATGCATAAACTCCTACTTTTAAAAGGACTAAAACTTTCGCCAATTTGCGGGTACTGCGCGTTAACTTCTTTTACGAATATCTAATACGTAGGAATAGTTTCAAAACGATGAATAGTGTTGAAACTATTTTCGCTTTTTAAAAAGCACCCTGTAAAAAAACATCATTACCTACTGCGTCAATCACGCATGATTGAAGGCTTTCAAACGCAATTTAATACGCCTTTTTAATGATGATTTTATTTTAATTGATCGTTCAATAAAAATAAATTGTATAGTGTTCTAACTATTGTTTCAACTTGTGAACTTTGTTTAAGGTTACATTTCTAAAGGGTTTATGTATTTGGGTTGAGGTTAAGTTAATGATTTTAAAGTTTAATATTTTAAATATTAAATATATAAAGAATCGGTTAACTAATTACCTAATTCGCTTCTTATTGGCTAATTAAAGGTGTAAAAATGTTTAACTGAAACTAATTGAGTTAAACATACAGGACTAAATGCAACTGCTTTATATAACTTTGATGCACAGTTTGATAGGACTGGAAAGAGTCGCTTAATGGGTAGCTATGAAGTGACCCCCGATAAGTAGACTATCCAATTATTAGGGGTCTTTTTTTATTGTGTTTGGTATACGCTAAAAGCGTCGCTTTAGGTGCTTAAATTACAGTGGTAATAACCTGAGTTGATCGAAAGGGTGGCAACATCACCTTTGTTCCAAAACACCACGTTCTTGTTGTTGGTGTATTTGGCCCCCGATGCTGAACGCGATAGCTGAACGATGTGATGGGTATTATTTAATAATAAGGCCAGTGTGTCTGGCCCCAGCGTATTTACTCGTAATGTAGCGAGATTGGCATTAGGCGTTTCACATGTGTACGTTTTGGTCGACTCTTGTTCATTGGCGCTAATAACATCTTGTTTTCGCGATGATGCCTGGTTAAGTAACTTAGTGTTTACACTGTTTTTTGTTGCACTAGCCGGTTGACTGGTCGTCGATTGAGAGAGCTGTGCAACTATCGCCTTAATCGTTTCATTGCCATTACCGTCATAAAGCACCAACCAAGTGTTTTCCACTATCGAATAACTTTTCGATGCGGCTAGCATATCGATAAAGCGTTGTTCTTGTTTCATTAGTGCGGGCGCACATGCCTTTTTGGTGAGAATGAGCTTATCAGTGGAAAAGGATTCAGTTGTGGTTTCATCACTAAATACTGTTTCTGCTTCTTCTACATTAAGCGCTCCAGTAAACTGATTACAACCTGTACTGCCGCTGATTCTGCTTGTGTCGCCTCTTGTATTTACGTTAAGCGTAACATGACTGAAATCAATAATTCCTGCCTGACCTATACTTTCAACTTGCCAATGACTGGCAGCCAACGTAAGCGGTTTGCCTTCGGTATGCTTTTCACTGCCCTCGCTATTATTCGAATAGAGTGAGGGAGCCGAGCTGCACGCTGTTAAAAAAAGAAGCGCTGAACCAGTCAAAGCACAAAGGTACTTCCTGTAAGTCATGAAAACTCCAATTGCTTTAATCAATTTTACTATGATTCGTGATTGCCTATGAAGTTCACCCTAAGTTTCCTGTTCTAAATGGCGCAATAGACGTTGGTTTACTTTGTCGTCAAAACGACAGTTTGTGACTGCGGGAGCAGAGTAAACTAAAACTTCGATTTAACTTGCGGTTGAAGCAGCATGAAAAATTTAGAACAGCACTTAAGTGAGTACGCCAAGTATCACCGAGATCAAAGAAACATATACACCCATTACGTCGGTATTCCGCTAATTGTTTTCTCGGTTTTCTGTCTACTAAGTAAGCCTGCGTTTCTAGTGAACGCGCCAATCTTTGGGGATATGATCATAAGCCCAGCGCTGTTTGTTTGGGCAATTGGTAATGTGTTCTACATTAAGTTAGATATAAAGCTTGGCGCAGTGATGACGTTAATAACGGGCGCTATGGTCTATTTCGCCCAACCTATCGCGCAAAATGAAATGGGAACATGGCTTGCTATCTCACTTGGCATTTTTATAGGTGGTTGGGTGCTACAGTTCATTGGTCATCACTATGAGGGCAAAAAGCCTGCGTTTGTCGACGACATTATGGGCTTGGCGATAGGGCCACTGTTCGTGCTTGCGGAATTAAGCTTTGAGCTAGGCCTAAGAGGTGCCCTTAAAGAAGAAATAGAACGCCGTTCTGGCCCTGTAAAGTAATTACTTCTAAACAACGCGTTGAAATATCAAGCCTCAACGCGTTGTTACAAACTAGGGCCTAGGCTTGCATCTTGGCTATTGTCTCTTTACGCATCTGAATTTTAGACTCAGCAAAAGACTGTCTAGGCAACATTTTCAGTTTTTCTGCATAACCCATAGCCGTTGCTAAAACCTGCTCTTGAGGTACTGCAGCATCTAAAAAGCCCGCTTTAACCGCTTCGCTGCCTTGGTAGATACGCGAGAAAAGTAAGGCTTCGGTTTGGCTGGTGTTGGCAAGTCTAGCTTTAGCTAGTTCCATTCCGAATGGCGGAAGCACCATACCAATGGCGGTTTCATTAAGCCCATACTTAGTATCTGCGTCTTTACCAATGCGCAGGTCAGCAGCCATAAGCATAATAGCGCCCATTGCAATGCTGTGACCTTCAGCAGCAACGACAACAGGTAGTGGGAAGCTATATAGGCGTACGATTAATTCAGCGCCTTTTGATACCAACTCGTGTTGTTTTGCTTTGTCGTCGGCTTTCATTACCGATAAATCAAACCCGCCGCAAAACTTGCCTTCACCTCCGTGTAATACAACCGCTTTTGCGTTTTGCTCTGCTTCATCTAAGGCATCGTTGAACTGCTGAATAAGCTCAAAGCCAACGGCGTTAACTTTTCCGTCGTCAAAGGTGATTACTGCAATATCGTTATTAATAGCTAAATTAAACGCCATGGTATGTCCTGTCACTTTCTTAGTAGGAATTAATGTACGTTACACCCTGTTCAGCGCAACTTTCTAGCAGTGATTGTAGGTAATTGATTTCTTTTATGATAGTGCTTTAGGCTTCATCTTCGGGATATGTGCTATGAATATCGGTAATAATTCGCGGAAGTTCTGCAATAAGCTTCTTTTTGTACCGACGTTGCCTGCGACGCGCTTTCGCGTTATTAGCCCGCCATTGCGCACGTTTATCTTTCACAATTCGCTCTAGGTCTTGGCCATCCTCTATTAAAATTGCGTCGTTAATGGTTGTTCGTTTTGTCATACTAAAACTCCAGCTTTAGCTGCTTATTGCGCCATTGTTTCGAGTGTTGGTTGAGTGCGTGAAGCGAGACACTCTCAGTGGCTATTTGTTTGGCAAGGTTTAATGCAGCGCTGGCTTGCTCGTCGGTCAGGTTTTTATAGGCCGGAGACGGAATGACCTCATACCAAGCGCAGCCGACAATATTGTCTAAAATCACCCGCATAAAACAGTGGTCATAATGTATTGGCCAAGTGCTTTTCTTCGTTGAAGCAATAGAAGGGAGTACCTTTTTCGCGTAGTGTAAGAATTCTCGTAGGTTACTTTTGTGCTCTGTTGAGTTTGAAAGATAAGCGTGTGGGAATTGGTTTTGAAGGGAAGGTGTGTGCATGAGTGATTTAGCCCTCGTCCAGTTCGTTTACGCACTTTTATTACGACATAGCAAGAGTTTACACGACACCAGTTAAATTCAGAGTTACACTATTTTTAGTTTTACTGTTTTTGTTTATAGATTCTTAGTTTTATGAGTTTTAGCCTAGTGCTAAATGCTCATTATTAATTACATGGTTGGTTAATGCGCCCTCATTTAAAAATTCTTGTTATAGAAGATGCTGTTGAACTGTTAGAACAAATTACGTCTAGTATAGGTAACACCATTGCTTACTTTGACCGAAGTGACGTTGAAATCAGCCTGCTTGAAGCGAACTCCGTCGCAAAGGCACTACAATTTGTTCGTGAAGACGGTGACATTCAGGCTGTGGTATTTAGCTGGGATGTGGTGGCGAAGGTTAAAGAGCTGACAGACCTAGGGTCTGTTGATCTTTGCTGTACATA